>JAEHDA010000008.1 GCA_016880655.1 Rhodocyclaceae bacterium | reverse complement strand
TGGTCCGGCGACGATTCGACCGCCTGCCCGTGGCCGACGGACCGGTACGGCCATTTTTGGCATCGTCGTTCTTGATTCGTCACCGCGTCATGCCAATTCTGGCATCCCCATATCTACCCCGGCGACCACAGCGACCAATTGCCGGCTCCGTCGTCTGTCGACTATGTCTCGCCGATACAGTGGATTACGCAGTTGCTCGCCGATTTTCCGGAAATTGGCACGGTAGTTGTTTATGGGTACATAAGACCCCACCCCCAACTACAGGAGAACTACCATGGATGGCATCTCTCGGCAGAAAGGCTTCGTGGACGCCGCGCTGACCTTCGCGTTTTCTCCGATCGTCATTGCGTTCCTGGTCGGCGCGTTGCCGATTCTGGTGCCGATGCTGGCGGTGCGCGGACTATCCCGGCTGGCCGGCGACAACATGCACGGCCTCGACTGAAACACCCCGGCGACACGCGCCCGCAGCGTCGGGCATGTCGATCATTGATCTCCGAAAGTCAGCCGCGGTGACACGCCACCGCGGCTGACTTTTTCCGGATTTCATTGCTAAGCTTCGCCCATGCGCCATGCCAACCTCGCCGCTCTCCTCTTCTTCGCCGCCGTATCGAACTCATGTTCGGCAGCGGCGCCCGTGACCTGCGGCGAGCCTGGGCAGTGGCTCGCCGCGCAGGACGCGAAGCCGACGCCAGCGGCCGCGCTGCTGGCGCGTACGGCGACGCAGCAGGTCGTGCTGCTCGGCGAGGCGCACGACAGCGCCGAGGATCACCGCTGGCAGTTGCATGTGCTGGCACAACTGCATGCGCAACAGTCGCAGCTCGCCATCGCCTTCGAGATGTTTCCGCGCCGCGTCCAGCCGGTACTCGACGACTGGGTGGCCGGCAAGCTGACCGAACAGGAGTTTCTCAAGCGCAGCGAGTGGGACAAGGTCTGGATCTACGACGCGCGCGACTACCTGCCACTCTTCCATTTCGCCCGCATGAACCGCATACCCATGCTTGCGGTGAACGTCGAACGCAGCCTGCCCGAAGCCGTGGGCAAGGAGGGCTGGAATGCCGTGCCCGAAGCCCAGAAGGAAGGCGTCAGCCGGCCGGCCCTGCCCAGCAAGGAATACCTCAAGGACCTGCGCATGGTGTTCGAGCACCATCCGGCCAAACAGCGCGGCGAGGCGGCCTTCCCGTTCTTCGTCGAGGCGCAGACGCTCTGGGATCGCGCCATGGCGCAGGGAATGGCCGAATACCTGACCCGCAAGCCGCAGGCGCTCGTCGTCGGCATCATGGGCGCCGGCCATGTCCGCTACGGCCGTGGCGTCGCGCATCAGCTCCGGGATCTCGGCGTCGCGCGCGTCGGCCAGTTGCTCACCTGGGACCAGCAGCGCGCGTGCACTGACATCGAACACAGCCTCGCCGACGCCGTCTATGTCGTCCGGGAACCCGCCGGTCCGGCGCCGCGGCTCGGCGTTGCCACGGAATCGGCGAAGAACGGCGAGCTGAAGATCACCCAGACCACCGCCGGCAGCATCGCCGACAAGTCGGGGCTCAAGAGCGGCGACGTCATCATCGAGATCGCCGGCCGGCCCGCCAAGGGCCTGCAGATGCTGCGCAATGCCGTGCAGCGCCAGGCACCGGGCACGTGGCTGCCGATGAAGGTCCGGCGCGGCAGCGAGGAAATGGAAATCGTCGCCCGCTTCCCGCCCGACGCATGAAGCGGTGGCTGGGGCTGTGGCTGCTCGCACCGCTGGCCGCACTGGCCATGCCGCAGCTCGATCTCGAGGTGCACCTCGATCCGGCGACACGTGCCTTTACCGCCACCGCCCGCCTGAGCGACGCCGCCGGCCTGAAAGGCTTCTCGCTGGCGCCGGAGTTCGAAATCACATCGGCATCGGTCGATGGCAAGCCGGCACGACTGGCCGGCTTGCAGGGCCACTATCGGCTGCCCGGCGGCGCCAGGCGCATCGAACTCGCCTACCGCGCCGCGTTGCAGCCGCTCGCAGCGCTCGACCATCGCCAGGTGCTGGCCGACCGCACGCCCGTCGCCTCGCCCGAGGGAAGCTTCCTGCCCGCAGCGTCGCGCTGGTATCCGGATACGGGCGGGCTGTTCAGCCATCGCGTCGTCGTCAATCTTCCCGCCGGCCAGAAGGGTCTGGTCGAAGGGGACCTGATCAATGAGATCGACACCGCCGAGGGCTACCGCGCCGTGTTCGACTTTCCGCATCCCGCCGACGGCATCCACCTGATGGCCGGCCCCTACGCGGTCGACGAACGCACCCTGAAGCTCGCTGGCCGCAACATCCGAATCCGCACCTGGTTCCATCCAGAGCTCGCAACGCTGGCGCAGGGCTACCTCGACGACTCGGCGCGCTACATCGAGCGCTACGGCAAGTTGATCGGTGACTATCCGTTCGGCATGTTCAGCGTGGTGTCGAGCCCGACGCCGACCGGCTTCGGCATGCCGACGCTGACCTATCTCGGCCGCGACGTGCTGAAGCTGCCGTTCATCCGCGCCACCTCGCTCGGCCACGAGGTGCTGCACAACTGGTGGGGCAACGGCGTCTATCCGGATTGGGACAAGGGCAACTGGTCCGAGGGACTGACCACCTTCCTCGCCGACTACGCCTACAAGGAAGACGAGTCGGAGGCGGCCGCGCGCGAGATGCGCCTCGGCTGGCTGCGCGATCTCGCCGCCGTGCCGCCCGGCGAGGACACGGCGCTCAAGGACTTCCGTTCGCGTCGACATGGCATCGCCTCGATCATCGGCTACAACAAGGCCGCGATGGTCTTTCTCATGCTGCGCGACAGGATCGGCAGTCAGGCCTTCGAGCGCGGCCTGCGCCTCTTCTGGCAGCGCCACCGCTTCCGCACCGCAAGCTGGGCCGATCTCGAAGCCGCTTTCGCCGAGGCGTCCGGCAAGCCATTGGGCGACTTCTTCCGGCAATGGGTGCAGCAACCCGGCTCGCCGCCCTTCACTGGCGCCGATCCGGACTTCCGCGTCTGGCGGCGCATCGATCCGGCCGTTTTTCCGCCCATCCTGCGCGAGGTGTTCGTTGCGCCGAAGGTGAGCCTGATCGTCACCGACAGCGATGCCGACGTGCGTGCAGCTGCGCTCGCCCTCTCGGCGCGGTTGCTCGATGCCCGGCCGGCCACGGTGGAAGCGCTACCGAAGGACGGCGCCGTGCTCATCGTCGGCGCCGGTGCATCTGTCGATGCGTGGCTCGCGAAGAACGGCCTGCCGCCGCGCCCGGGGACCGTCGCTTCGCGCGGCAGCGCCCAGGTCTGGGCCGCGCGCGATGCGGGCAATCGTCCCTATGTCGTGGTGTCGGCGCGCGATGCCGCGTCCCTCAAGGCACTGGAGCGCGGCCTGCCGCACTACGGCAAGCAGAGTTGGCTGGTCTTCGAGGGCGCGCGGGCAGCGGGCCGCTGAACGTCAGTCCCGGCAGCTACCGCTCCAGGCAGGCGCGATGCTTCCCGGCGGAGCCCAGGATATGCCCTGTCCACCACAGGGCCAGGAAGGTCTGGAGTTCGTCCTTGTCGAAGTTCTCGGTCGTGGCGACTTCGGCCGCCAGATAATCGAACTCGTCGCGCTCGTTCCGGTGCTCGTCGAGCTCGGGATAACCGTGACTGGCAAGCAGGGCCTCTTCGGCACCGAAGTGCTCGCGGGCGAGCACCAGCAGTTCGTCGAAGACCTGGCGGAACTTCCGGTCGCCCTCGGGACTGGCGTCGAGGCAATCGGCCAGGGCATTGCATTGCGCCAGCAGGTTCCTGTGCTGGTCGTCGAGGATTTCGTTGCCGACGCTGTGGCGCGGCTCCCATTGCACGCGGTTCGACATCGACTTTTGCTTCCTCAGAATCCCAGCGACTCGACGACCACCACCAGGTCGGCGAAGCTGGCCGCATCGAGCTTCTGCGCCAGCGCCTCCTTGTCCAGGCCGTCGCACGCGAACGCCGTCATGCGCACCTCGAAGGGCAGTTCCCGGATCTCCAGCGGCGACATGAAGCCGATGTTGCAGATGTGCGCGATGCACGCGCGTTCCGGTTCCGCAAGCTCCAGGCCGTGGTAGCGCTGGATTTCGAGGTAGCGTTCCGCGGTGCGGTTGAGCTTGCCGCTGATCTCCATGGTGTTCTTCTGGCCGTCCGTGAGGATGGCCAGCGGCGGTCCGAAGAAGACCGGCGTCTTGCCGACGTTGCGCGTCTTCTCCTCGCGCGTCAGCGCCGGGGCGACCCAGGTGGGATCGCCCCGGACGGGCGCCGGCTTTTCAGGTGTATCGGCCATCAGTGTTGCGGGATCGGATGCACTTTCTCGTGATCCGCATTCGCCATGCCCCTGGGCAACTGGGGCGAAGGCTCGGGCTGCAACTGGATGAAGCCGCGGTTCCGGATGCCGTCCTGCACGTTGTGCGGGTTGTGGCACTCGGTGCAGGTAAACCAGCGCTTCTTGCCGTTGCTGGCGAATTCGCCGATCCGCTTGCCGTGGATGCCGTCGCGCCAGTCGCGCAGCTTGTCGCCGTGGCACTTGCCGCACAACAGCTGCGGCTGGTCGAAGCTGACCGGATCGCCGAAGTTGTCCACGAGCTTGTTGCGCTGGGTCGCGTGATGGCAGTCCATGCACCAGATGCGGTCACGGCCATGCTGGAAGTTCGCGAGGTCGGGCACCATCGCTCCCATGGTCGGGATCGGTGTCGGCTTCTTGTCCTTCGGCAGCTTGGGCGGCGTGAACTGCGGGCCGACGCCGTTGTGGCAGGCGGTGCCGCACATCGGCATCAGGGTCAGCTTCTCGGAACGCGGCTTGACGAGCGCATGGCCTTCCGGAATGTTCTCCAGCCCGGGCATCTTGCCCATCGGCGCGGTGCCGTCGAAGGGGTCGCCGTACCAGAGCGCGGCGCCGGTCGTCGGCGAACATTTGACGTTGGGCCAGCCCGGCTTGAGCTCGCGCTGGGTGACTTCGGAAGCGCCCTTGCGGCTCTCGAAGCAGGTCACCGGTCCCGCCGGGGCCGCTGCCTCGGGTGCCGGGGCCTGGTTTTCCGCCGCGATGACGGTATAGAGCGTGCCGCCGCAGAGTGCGAGGACGGTCGCGTAGATTGCTAGTTTTTTCATGATCTCCGCCTCACTTGGCCGCAGCGGCGACAGTCTTGCCGGCGCCGTACTTGATCTCGCCCAGCAGGATGCCGATGGCGCCCTTGAGCAGGATGGTCAGGATGAAGAAACCGAATGCCCAGATGCCGAGCGTCAACAGGACTTCGACGAAACTCGGGTAGTACTCGGTCACTTCGCCGATCGGCGACGGAATGAAGCCGGGGACGATCAGGCCCATGCCCTTTTCGATCCAGATGCCGGCGAACGCCATGATGCAGGGGATCGTCAGCTTCGTGAAGTCGTTGCGGAAGGACGGGATCAGGAACAGGATGAAGGCGCCGA
>JAEHDA010000084.1 GCA_016880655.1 Rhodocyclaceae bacterium | reverse complement strand
TACGCCAAGGTCGTCGACCACTGCTACCTGTGCGACCTCTGCTACATGACCAAGTGCCCCTACGTGCCGCCGCACCAGTGGAACCTGGATTTCCCGCATCTCATGCTGCGCGCCAAGGCCGTGCACTACAAGAACCACGGCGCCAAACTGCGCGACAGGGTGCTCACCAGCACCGACCTGGTCGGCAGCTTCGTCGGCATCCCCATCGTCGCGCCGACGGTGAACGCAGTAAATAAGGTGGGCATCGCCCGCAAGGCGCTCGAAGCCGTGGCCGGCATCCACAGCGAGGCCTGGCTGCCCGAATTCTCCGGCAAGTCCCTGCGCCGTCGCTTGGGCAAGCTGCCCGCCGACACGCGCGGCGAGCCGGCCGGCAGGACCACCGGCAAGGTGGCGCTGTTCGCCACCTGCTACATGAACCGCAACGAGCCGGGGCCGGGCGAGGACCTGGCTGCCGTGTTCGGGCACAACGGCATCCCGGTGACCATCGCCGAAAAGGAACGCTGCTGCGGCATGCCCAAGCTGGAACTCGGCGACCTCGAATCGGTACAGGCCGCGAAGGAAGCCAACATTCCCGTGCTGGCGAAGCTGGTCGATGCCGGGTGGGACCTCACGGCGCTGATTCCTTCCTGCGTGCTGATGTTCAAACAGGAACTGCCGCTGATGTACCCGGACGATCCGGACGTGCTGAAGGTGAAGAACGCTTTCTACGACCCGTTCGAATACCTGATGCTGCGCCACAAGGAAGGCAAGCTGAAGACGGACTTCAGGAATCCGCTCGGCAAGGTCGCTTACCACGCCGCCTGCCACCAGCGCGTGCAGAACATCGGCCCCAAGACCAGGGAGGCGCTGTCTCTGGTGCCCGGCACCGAGGTCGATATCATCGAACGCTGCTCAGGCCACGATGGCACCTACGCCGTCAAGAAGGAGTTCCACCAGTTCGCCATGAAGATCGTCAAGCCGGTCGTCAGCCGTGTCGACCAGGCGGCGGCGGACCACTACGGCTCGGACTGCGCCATGGCCGGCCACCACATCGCCCACGCCCGTGCCGACGGCACGGCGCCCGAGCATCCCATGACGCTGTTGAGACTTGCCTACGGAGTTTGACCATGCTGACCCACGCCGACCTCTTCAGCCTCGAACAATATGCCCGCGCGCGGCCGGAGTTCCGCGCCAAGGTCATGGCCCACAAGAAGAACCGCCAAGTCGCCCTCGGCCCCAACGCCACGCTGTACTTCGAGGACAGGCTCACCATGCAATACCAGGTGCAGGAAATGCTGCGCCTGGAACGCATGTTCGAGCCGGAACTGATCCAGGACGAACTCGACGTCTACAATCCGCTGATCCCGGACGGCAGCAACTGGAAAGCGACCTTCATGATCGAGTTTTCCGATCCGGAAGAGCGCAAGGTCCAGCTCGCGAAGATGATCGGCATCGAAAAGGCCGTCTGGGTACAGGTCGCCGATTTCGCGCGCGTGACGCCGATCGCCAACGAAGACCTCGACCGGGAAACCGAGGAGAAGACTTCGTCGGTGCACTTCATGCGCTTCGAGCTGACCGCGCCGATGATCGCCGCGCTCAAGAACGGCGCCGCGCTGACCATGGGTATCGACCATCCGGCCTATCATGCATCGGTGACGCCGTCCGCCGCCGTGCGCGCGTCGTTGATCGCCGACCTGGCTTAATCGGAAAGGAGAACACCATGGCAACCAAGAAAGCTCCCGGCATCGACATCGGCATCGGCGACAAGGACCGCGCCGCCATCGCGGCGGGTTTGTCGAAGTTCCTGGCCGACAGCTACACGCTCTACCTGATGACGCACAACTTCCACTGGAACGTCACCGGGCCGATGTTCAACACCCTGCACCTGATGTTCATGGGCCAGTACACCGAACAGTGGAACGCGCTGGACATGATCGCCGAGCGCATCCGTTCCCTCGGCCATCCCGCACCGGGAACCTACAAGGAGTTCGTCAAGCTGGCCTCGATCAAGGAAGTCGAGGGCAATCCCAAGGCGACCGACATGATCCGCCTGCTGGTCTCGGCGCAGGAAGCGACGGCGCGTACCGCGCGCAGCCTGTTTCCGGCCGTCGACAAGGCCAACGACCAACCGACCATGGACCTGCTGACCCAGCGGCTGGAGGTCCACGAAAAGACCGCGTGGATGCTGCGCAGCCTGCTCGAAGAGTAGCGCGCCGACCGCTCAGTGCCACTCGACCAGGGAGAAACCCAGTCCCAGGTAAGTGGCACGGTGGTTGTAGTCGATCAGGCTCTCGCCGTAGCCGTTGAACCACTGGATGTGCCCCTTCAGGCGCTCGTTGATGGGGAATGCCCAGTCGGCGCGCAGGGAGCCGTGGCTGCGGTCGCCGCCGCGCAGGGAGTGGCGCGCTTCGAGCGACAACACATGGCCGCCGAATACGCGCGTGGCGAGGATTTCGCCGCGTCCCGCGTAGTCGGCCAGATCGGGATTGTCGTCCTCCGTGCCGTGCTCGGTCGCGCGCCACCAGGGGCGTATCGTGACGGTCCACTGCCCGCTCTCGAGCGCGATGGCGCCGATGACGCGGTTCCAGCTGCGCGACAGCGCCCCGCCCTGGCCGTTGGACTGGTGGTTGATGCCCAGCGCCAGATAGCGCGCCCTCATGCCCAGAATGCCTTCGTTGGTGCGCCAGACGAACATCGCCTCGGGTTCGTAGTTCGTCTCGCGGAACGGACGCGAGTGATCGCGGTTGTAAAGCTGCCAGCGCGACGACTGCGTATAGGCGGCCCAGAGGTCGCCGTTGCTGCCGAAGATGTCGTTGAGGATCTTGGTCTTGAAGCTGAGCTGGAACTTGGCCTCGGTCTTGTCGAGCTGTTCAGGCGTGGAGGTGGTCGAACCGCGGGAAGGGCTGTTCGGCGTCGGGTTCGGCCGGCTGGCGCGGAAGTAAGGCAACAGGTAGACGGGCTTGTAGCGGCGCAGGTGGAACAGGGCCGGGTTGCCACCCAGCTCCCAGTTCTCGGTCAACAGCGACGGCTTGGGATCGGCGGCACGACGATCCGCACGGCCCGAGAGCCGGTCATAGCACTCCAGGCGCGCGGCGTCTGCTTCAATGGCCGCGCAGGCGGAAAGGTCCGGTGCGGCGTGGGCTCCGACGGCAGCGAGCAGCCCCACGCAGGCGGCACCAAAATGAATGCGGTCGATCATGCTGCTTCCCCTGGCGACGGCTGCCGGCTTGCAGCAGCGGGAAGCCGGATTATCGCGTAGTCATGACCCGCCGGTTCGTGAGGCCGTTGCGCGGCCCCACGTTCCTTCGCTCAGGCCGTCTTGGCCAGCAATCGGCCCATGGCGGCCACGCCGGTGTCGTCTGCGTTCGCCGCTTCGGAGGCCTTGGCCGCCTCCGGGGCCCTGGCGGGAATGAC
>JAEHDA010000007.1 GCA_016880655.1 Rhodocyclaceae bacterium | reverse complement strand
GCGTGCCTCGCGCACCTGCTCCTCGCCCATCCAGCAAGTCACCACGGGCTTGTCGGTCTTGCGCGCCGTCTCGATCACCAGGCGCGCGGCCTGCGTCGGGTCGGTCATCGCCTGCGGCGTCAGGATCACCATGACGCCGTCGATCCGGTCGTCGTCGAGGCAGATCTGCAAGGCGGCCGAATAGCGGGCCGGATCAGCGTCGCCGATGATGTCGACCGGATTGGCCTTCGACCAGTGGGCCGGCAGCACCTCGTCCAGTTTCGCGATGGTCGCGTCGGATGGCGTGGCCAGGGGAATGCCGATGTCGCAGCAGTGGTCGGCGGCCATGACGCCCGGGCCGCCACCGTTGGTGATGATGGCCAGGCGGTTGCCGCGCGGCCGGAAGTGCGAGAACAGCGCCTGGGCGGCGGCGTACATCTGGCCGACCGAGCCGAGGCGCACCACACCGGCGCGGCGCAGTGCGGCGTCGAAGACGTCGTCGGCGCCGACGATCGCGCCCGAATGCGAGCGCACCGCGCGCTCGCCGGCCGGGTGCTTGCCGACCTTGATAAGCAACACCGGCTTGCAGCGCGCCGCGGCGCGCAGCGCGCTCATGAAGCGGCGTGCGTTCTTGATGCCCTCGATGTAGAGGAAGATGTTTTCTGTCTTCGGGTCGGCGACCATGAATTCGAGGATCTCGCCGAAGTCGACATCGCCCTCGGAGCCGAGCGAGACCACGGTGGAGAAGCCGACGTTGTTCGGCAGCGCCCAGTCGAGGATGGCGGTGCACAGCGCGCCGGATTGCGAGATCAGGCCGATGGTGCCGGCGTTGGCGTTGCCGTGCGCGAAGGTAAGGTTGATGCCGGCCGAGGGCCGCATGACGCCGAGGCAGTTGGGGCCGAGCAGGCGGACGCGGTGGCGGCGGGCGTTTTCGATGACGGCGCGCTCGAGGTTGGCGCCGCGCGGTCCGGTTTCCGAGAAACCGCCGGAGAGGACGATGGCCGCGCGCGTGCCGGCCCGGCCGCAGGCGTCGATGATGCCCGGCACGGTCTCGGCGCGGGTGCAGACGACCGCGAGATCGAGCCGGTGCGGAATCGCCTCGACGGTCTCGTAGCTCTTCTGGCCGAAGACCTTGTCGTGCTTGGGATTGACGAAGAAGACCTTGCCCTTGAAGCTGCTGTCGAGAACGTTGCGGACCAGGGTTTCGCCGATCGAGCCGGGCGTCTCGGATGCACCGATGATGGCGATCGATTTCGGGTCCAGGAGCGATGTCAGGTAGTGACGCTCGTTGTTCATGTTGGCGTTCCCGGCTTATGGCCGCAAAGGGATGCTGGCGGGTGCTGCAATGCAACAAAGGATAGCATCGAACGCTATTATCCCGCCATCGATTTCGGCAGGAAAACAGGCGAGAATCCGGACATGACTGAGCCTTTTGCAGCACTTGATGCGTCCCCCTGGGTGGCCCGATTCGCCCGTCTGATCCCGGCTGGCGGGGAAGTGCTGGATCTGGCCTGCGGATCGGGACGACACACGCGCCTGTTGGTCCGAATGGGCTATCGGGTGGAGGCGGTAGACCGTAGCGCAGAGCTGCTTGCCGGCGTGGCGGGGGAGGCAGGCGTCACGACGCGCCAGGCCGATCTCGAAGGCGGCCCGTGGCCATACTTCGGGCGCGCTTTCGAGGGCATCGTTGTCACCAACTACCTGTGGCGGCCGCTGTTTCCGCACCTGTTCTCCTGCCTTGGTGATGGCGGCGTGCTGATCTACGAAACCTTCATGGCCGGCAACGAGCGCTTCGGCAAGCCGAGCAATCCGGAATACCTGTTGCGCAACGGTGAGTTGCTTGATCTGCTGCACAAACGCTTCACGGTCATCGCATTCGAGCAGGGCGAGGTTGAAAAACCGTGGCCGGCGGTCGTCCAGCGCATCGTCGTGCGGCGCGGCTGGCCGACCGTGTTGCCAGAGTAAAAGTCAGCCGTGGCGGTACGCCACCTCAATCGGCTTGGGCGACGTAGATGGCGCGGAAATCGTTGACGTTGGTCAGCGTCGGCCCGGTGACGATGCTGTCGCCGAGTGCGCCGAAGAAGCCGTGGCCGTCGTTGTTTTCCAGCGCGGTACCCATGGACAGGCCTAGCGATGCGCCACGGGCGATGCTGTCCGGCCCGAGGTAGGCGCCTGCGATTTCTTCCATGCCGTCGACGCCGTCGGTGTCGCCGGCCACGGCGTGGATGCCGGGCGCGCCGTCCAGCGCGAGGCCGAGCGCGAGCAGGAATTCGACATTGCGCCCGCCGCGCCCCTCGCCGCGGGCCGTGACGGTCGTTTCGCCGCCGCTGAGCAGTACGCAGGGCGGCACGAAAGCGTGCCGGCGACGGGCGACTTGCAGCGCCAGCGCACCCATCGCCTTGCCGACTTCGCGCGCCTCGCCCTCGATGGCGTCGCCGAGGATGTGCGCGGCGATGCCTTGTTCGCGCGCATGCGCGGCGGCGGCTTCCAGCGCCAGCTGCGGCGTGGCGATCAGGGTGGCGGAGCTGTTCGCCAGCCGGGCGTCGCCGGGCTTGATCGACTCGCCCGCGCCGCTTGCCAGTACCTCGCGCACCGCTGGCGGCGGTGTTATGCCGTAGCGGTCGAGGATCGCCAGCGCATCGGCGCAAGTGGTCGGGTCAGCCACGGTGGGGCCGGAGGCGATATCGGCGAACTCGTCGCCGGGCACGTCGGAAATGGCCAGTGTGACCAGGCGGGCAGGAGCGCAGGCGGCGCCGAGGCGCCCGCCCTTGAGCGCCGAAAGGTGACGGCGCACGCAGTTGATCTCGCCGATGCTGGCGCCCGAGCGCAGCAGTGAGCGGCCGAGTTCGCGCTTGTCATCGAGCGTTATCGGCGCCAGCGGTTCGACCAGCAGCGCCGAGCCCCCACCCGAGAGCAGGCAGATGACCAGGTCGTTGGCGGTCAGGCCGGAAACGAGGGCGCGAATCCTGGCCGCCGCCGCGAGACCTGCCGCGTCGGGCACGGGGTGGGCGGCTTCGACGACGGCGATACGCTGCGTCGGCACGGCATGGCCGTAGCGCGTGACGACCAGCCCGCACACCGGGCCGGGCCAGTGTGCTTCCAGCGCCTTGGCCATCGACGCAGCGGCCTTGCCGGCGCCGATGACGACGGTGCGGCCGATCGATGGCGGCGGCGGCAGGTGGGGAGGCAGGCACAGCGCCGGATCGGCGGCGCGGATCGCGGCGTGGAAGAGCTCTGTCAGGAAACTGCGCATCGCGCGCTCAGCCAGCCAGGATGCGCCGGGCCAGCGCCGCGATGCCGTCGGCGCCCAGATCGTCGGTGGATACCGTGAGCGCGTCGGCATAGTCGCGGTAGTTCTTCGCCTGCGAGCGCTGGTAGAGCGGGTCGTAGTGTTGTTCGAGCAGTTGCGTGACGAGCGTGCGGAAGTCGCCGGCTTCGACCAGTTCCAGCCAGCGGGCGAGGGCAGCGTCGCTTTGCAGGCCGCGCAGATGGCCGAGCCGCTCCGCCAGCCAGCGACGATCTTCGAGGAAGTAGGCGTAGTCGCGCAGCAGGAATTCGACGCGCGCCGCCACGGTCGCCTCAACGCGCACGCAAGGCGCGGCACGGATGATGTCGATCATTGCGTTCGGCAACTGCACGGTGCCGATGCGGCGGCTTTCGGCCTCCACGAACACCGGACGCTGCGGATCCAGCGCGGTGAGCGCGGAATGCAGCCGCGTCTCGAAGGCGCGCTGCGATGGTTGCGCCTCGTGGGGCAGGTCGCCGAGCACCGAGCCCTTGTGGGCCGCGTATTCCTCGAGGTGCAGGATCTGCGCGCCCTGCGCGGCCAGCGCTTCGAGGATGCGGCTCTTGGCGCTGCCGGTGGCGCCGGAGATGACGCGAAAGGAAAATCGGGCCGGCAATTGTTCGAGGTCGGCGACCACCTGCTGCCGCCAGTTCTTGTATCCGCCTTCGAGGCGGTGCGCGTCCCAGCCGATCTCGCGCAGGATGTGCTGGAAAGCGCCGCTGCGCTTCCCGCCGCGCCAGCAATAGACGAGCGGCCGCCACTCGCGCGGCATGTCCGGAAACCGTTCTTCGATGTGGCGGGCGATGTTCTTTGCCACCAGGGCGGCGCCGACCTTCTTGGCCTCGAACGGCGAGACCTGCTTGTACAGCGTGCCGACGCGGGCGCGCTCCTCGTCCGAGAGCACGGGGCAACTGATGGCGCCGGGAATGTGGTCGTCGGCGTATTCGGCGGGCGAACGGGCGTCGATGATGGCGTCGAAATCCGCGAGCTGTGTTACCTTTGCCAAGCCCTTCGGGGCACGTTCCGACACAGCAACTCCCATGGAAAATATCAAGCTTACCCAGTTCAGTCACGGCGGCGGTTGAGGCTGCAAGATTGCGTCGGCCGTGCTGTCGCGCATTATCGCCGAATCGCCCCTGAAGACGTTGCCGGCCGACCTCCTGGTGGGAGTCGAGACGGGCGACGACGCGGCCGTCTATCGCCTCAATGACAGCCAGGCGGTTGTCGCCACCACCGATTTCTTCATGCCGATCGTGGACGATCCGCGTGACTTCGGCCGCATCGCCGCCGCCAATGCGCTCTCGGATGTGTACGCCATGGGCGGTCGGCCGATCTTCGCGCTGGCCATCGTCGGCATGCCGCTGGCCAAGCTGCCCGAGGACGTGATCCACACCATCCTCGAAGGCGGCGCTTCGATCTGCGCCGAGGCGGGCATCCCGATCGCCGGCGGCCACTCCATCGACGCGCCCGAGCCGATGTACGGCCTCGTCGGGCTGGGCATCGTGCACCCGGACAAGATCAAGCGGAACAGCGGCGCCAGGCAGGGCGACGTGCTGATCCTCGGCAAGCCGCTCGGCATCGGCATCCTGTCGGCGGCGCTGAAGAAGGGACTGCTGTCGCCCGCCGGTTACGGCGAGATGGTGCGGTGGACGAGCAAGCTCAACGTTACCGGCGCGACGCTGGCGGACATGCCCGGCGTGCATGCGGTCACCGACGTCACCGGCTTCGGCCTGGTCGGCCACCTGCTGGAGATCTGCCGCGGCTCGCAGCTCGACTGCGCCGTCGAATTCGGCAGGCTGCCGCTGATCGAGGAGGCGGTTGCGCACCTCAAGGCCGGCATCGCCACGGGCGCTTCGGCGCGCAACTGGGCCAGCTACAGCGAATCGATCGGACTCGCGCCGAACATGCCCGAATGGCAACAGAAAATGGTCACCGATCCGCAGACCAGCGGCGGGCTGCTGGTCGCTTGCGCGCCGGACTGCGTCGACGCGGTGCTGGCGGCCTTCCGCGCGGACGATTTCGACCGGGCGGTGGTCATCGGCCGATTCGGCGATGCCGCTGGCGTGTCGCCGCGGCTGACTTTTACCTGAGCAGGGGTTGCAGCGCCGCCCAGACGTGGTCGAGCAGCTTTGGCTGCGCCGCGGCCGTGGGATGCAGGCCGTCGGGCTGGAAGTTGCCGTTCTCGGTTCCCAGCGGTTCGAGCAGGAAGGGCAGCAGCGGCACCTTCTCGCTGCGGCTGATGTCCGGGAACAGTTGCTCGAACTGCCGCGCATAGACCGGGCCGTAGTTCGGCGGCAGCTTCATGCCGACCAGCAGCACACGGGCTTTCCTGGCCTTGGCGGCCTTGACCATCGCGGTGAGGTTGATGCGCATCTGGAGTACGGGCAGCCCGCGCAGGCCGTCGTTGGCACCCAGCGCGATCACGACGACATCGGGTTGTACGCGGCCCAGCGTTTCCTCGAACCGCGCCCGGCCTCCGGCCGTGGTCTCGCCGCTGATGCTGGCGTTGGACACCGTGTAGCGGAGGCGGTTATCCTCCAGCCGCTTCGCCAGCAGCGCCGGCCAGCTACGGTCCAGCGCGATGCCGTAGCCGGCGGAGAGGCTGTCGCCGAAGATCAGGATGGCGGGCGCCGCCGAGGCGGCGGATGCGGAAAGCGACATGACGGACAATGCGAGCAACAGTAAACGTTTCAACATGACGGCGATGATAGAGGTCGAAAGTCTGGGCAAGGACGTGCGGAGCGGCGACGGGACGTTGACGATTCTGCACGACATTTCGTTCCGCGTGAGCACCGGCGAGGCGGTGGCCGTGGTCGGTGCCTCCGGTTCCGGCAAGACCACACTGCTATCGCTGATGGCGGGCCTGGATACGCCCAGCCGGGGCCGGGTCAGGCTCGACGGCGAGGAAATTTCCTCGCTCGACGAGGATGGCCGGGCCGGGCTGCGCGGTCGGCTGCTCGGCTTCGTCTTCCAGTCCTTCCAGTTGCTGCCGGCGCTGACGGCGCTGGAGAATGCCGCGCTGCCGCTCGAACTCATGGGCCGC
>JAEHDA010000083.1 GCA_016880655.1 Rhodocyclaceae bacterium | reverse complement strand
CAGATCGGCTTCAAGCAAGGCGACTTCCCGGTCGCCGAAGACATCGGCCGCCGCATCGTCACCCTGCCGCTGTTCCCGGCCATGGCCGATGGCGACGTCGACCGTGTATGCTCGGCACTCGCCGCAACGCTCGCAAAATCATGAACGCACCCGAAGTCTCCGTCATCGTCCCGGTCTACAACGAGGAAGAGGGCCTCCAGGCCCTCTACGACCGCCTCTATCCCGCGCTCGACGCGCTCGGCACCAGTTACGAGATCGTCTTCATCAACGACGGCAGCCGCGACCGGTCGGCGGCGATCCTGCGCCAGCAATGGGAGAGGCGCCCGGACGTGACGCGCGTGATCCTGCTCGCCGCCAACGCCGGTCAGCACATGGCGATCATGGCCGGCTTCGAGAAGTGCCGCGGCCAGATCGTCGTCACGCTCGACGCCGATCTGCAGAATCCGCCCGAGGAAATCGGCGCATTGGTCGCAAAGATGCGCGAGGGCTACGACTGCGTCGGCTCGATTCGCAAGGACCGGCACGACTCGGCCTTTCGCCGCTACGCCTCGAAGGCGATGAACCGCATCCGCGAGCGCATCACCCACGTCAAGATGACCGACCAGGGCTGCATGCTGCGCGCCTACTCTCGCTCGGTAATCGATGCCATCAACAGCTGCGAGGAGGTCAACACCTTCATCCCGGCGCTCGCCTACACGCTGGCGCAGAACCCGACCGAAATCGAGGTCGCGCACGAGGAGCGTCATGCCGGCGAGTCGAAGTATTCGATCTACAGCCTGATCCGGCTCAACTTCGACCTGATGACCAATTTCTCGATCGTGCCACTGCAGGCGTTCTCGATGACCGGCATCATCATCGCCCTGCTCTCGGCCTTCTTCGTCATCTTCCTGCTGGCCCGCCGCCTGATCGTCGGACCGGAAGCCGAAGGCCTGTTCACCCTGTTCGGCATCGCCTTCTTCCTGATCGGCGTGACGCTGTTCGGCGTCGGCATGCTCGGCGAGTACGTCGGCCGCATCTACCAGCAGGTCCGCCATCGGCCGCGCTACATCGTCGGCGCCGTACTGGAAAAGAAAGAGTGACGCGGGCAGTCGTCTTCGCCTACCACAACGTCGGCGTCCGCTGCCTGAAGGTGCTGCTGGCGCAGGGCATCGATGTGGCGCTGGTGGTCACCCACGAGGACAACCCGAACGAGAACATCTGGTTCGACAGCGTCGCACGCACCGCCGCCGAATACGGCATCCCGGTCGCCACGCCGGCGAATCCGAACACGCCGGCTTTCCTGGCGCGGCTCGAAGACCTGCGCGCAGACTTTCTGTTCTCCTTCTACTACCGCCACATGCTGAAGCCGGCGCTGCTCGAATCGGTACGCCACGGGGCCTACAACATGCACGGCTCGCTGCTGCCGAAGTATCGCGGCCGGGTACCGATCAACTGGGCCGTGCTGCACGGCGAAACCGAGACCGGCGCCTCGCTGCACGAGATGGTGACCAAGCCCGACGCCGGGCGCATCGTTGCCCAGCAGGCAGTGCCCATCCTGCCCGACGACACCGCCGGCGAGGTGTTCGACAAGGTGGTGGTCGCGGCCGAGATGTGCCTGGTTGGCGTGCTGCCACGGCTGACTTTCGGCGATGCGCCGCACCTGCCGATGGACCTGAAGCAGGGCAGCTATTTCGGCGGCCGCAAGCCGGAGGACGGCCGCATCGACTGGACGCAATCCGCGCAGCAGGTCCACAACCTGGTGCGCGCCGTGGCGCCGCCCTACCCGGGCGCCTTCTGCGACACGCCCGCCGGGCACCTGCGCGTGTTGCGTACAATAGGCCCCCAGGCGCGCCCCGACGATGCGCCTGCCGGCAACGGTTTGTTCGCGGCGGGCGATGCAATGTTCGTCCGTTGCGGCGACGGCAAATGCCTGCGCGTGCTGGCAGCAGAATTGAACGGCCGCCCGCTGACGGCGAACGAACTCGAAAACCGACCCATACCTCTTGGCTGAACGAACATGAAAAAAGTCCTCATCCTCGGCGTCAACGGCTTCATCGGCCACCACCTCTCCCAGCGCATCCTCGACACCACCGACTGGGAGGTGTACGGCATGGACATGAACTCCGAGCGCGTCACCGACCTGATGGTCAACCCTCGCTTCCATTTCTTCGAAGGCGACATCCTGGTCAACAAGGAATGGATCGAGTACCACGTCAAAAAATGCGACGTGATCCTGCCGCTGGTGGCCATCGCCACCCCGGCCACCTACGTCAAGGAGCCGCTGCGCGTCTTCGAACTCGACTTCGAGGCCAACCTGCCGATCATCCGCCAGGCGGTGAAGTACAAGAAGCGCGT
>JAEHDA010000082.1 GCA_016880655.1 Rhodocyclaceae bacterium | reverse complement strand
GAACCTCAGCCACGCCGAGCCCCGCGAACAATTCCTGAGTCGCTATGGCGACCGCCGCCCGTTCGTCGAACCGTGGCTGGCCGCATTCGGTGCGGACGAACTGCGGGGCTGGGCGCGCGACCTCGGCGTCGAGACCTACGTCGGTTCGACGGGGCGCATCTTCCCGACCGACATGAAGGCCGCGCCGCTGCTGCGCGCGTGGCTGCATCGATTGCGCGCGGCGGGTGTAAAGATTCATGCCCGCCATCGCTGGCTGGGCTGGACTGCCGATGGCGCCTTGCGCTTCGCGACACCCGGTGGCGAGACGTCGGTACGCGCCGAAGCGGTGGTGCTGGCACTCGGCGGCGGCAGTTGGGCGAAGCTCGGGTCGGACGGCGCCTGGGTTTCCACATTGGCGGAAGCGGGTGTTGCCATCGCGCCGCTCAAACCGGCCAACTGCGGCTTCGACGTGGCGTGGAGTCCATTCTTCCGCAACAAGTTCGCCGGTCAGCCGGCCAAGTCAGTGGCGGCGAGTTTCGGAAGCGTGATGCGCCGCGGCGAGTTTGTCGTGACCGAACACGGCGTCGAGGGCGGACTGATCTATGCCTTCTCGGCCTCGCTGCGTGACGCGATCGATGCGCAGGGTTACGCCGACCTTGAGATCGACCTGCTGCCGGACAGGACTGTCGAACAAGTGCGAGCAGAAGTCGAGCGTCCGCGCGGTTCGCGTTCGCTGTCCAGCCATCTGCAAAGCCGGCTCGGGCTGAAAGGTGTGAAGGTGGGACTGCTGCACGAATGCGTTGCCAAAGCGGATATTGGCGTGTCACCACGGCTGACTTCTGCGATCAAGGCGTTGAAACTGCGCCTTGTCGCAACGCGCCCGCTGGACGAAGCGATCAGCACTGCCGGCGGTGTGCGCTTTGACGCACTCGACGAAGGACTGATGCTGAGAGGCAGGCCGGGCATGTTCTGCGCCGGCGAAATGCTCGACTGGGAGGCGCCGACCGGCGGCTACCTGCTCACCGCCTGTTTCGCCAGCGGCCGCAAGGCCGGAGAGGGCGTGCTGGAATGGCTCGACCAACGCTGCGCTCGGCGATAATACGGCCATGACTATTCAATGGTTCCCCGGTCACATGACCTCGGCGCGCAAGAAGGCGGCCGAGACCATGGCCATGACCGACGTCGTCATCGAGGTGCTCGATGCGCGCTGTCCCGAAGCGAGCAGCAATCCGATGATCCGCGAATTGCGGCAGGCCAGGCAGCGGCCGTGTTTGCGCCTGCTCAACAAGGCCGACCTCGCCGATCCCGACGCCACCAAGGCGTGGCTGGAGTTCTACAACAAGCAGCCCGGCGTCAAGGCGGTGGCGATTTCCTGCAAGAAGCCCGGCGACGCTGCCAAGGTGCCGTCGCTGTGCCAAGCGCTGGCGCCGCATCGCAACGACGGCGTCAAGCCGCTGCGCATGATGATCATGGGCATCCCCAACGTCGGCAAGTCGACGCTGATGAACGCGCTGGTCAAGAAGCGTGTCGCGGCGGTCGGTGACGAACCGGCGGTGACGAAGCAGCAGCAGCGCATCGACCTGTCGCCGCGCCAGACGCTGTTCGACACGCCCGGCCTGATGTGGCCGAAGATCGAGCACGACTCCGACGGCTACATGCTGGCGGCGAGCCATGCCATCGGCACCAACGCCGTACTGGAAGAGGAAGTGGCGACCTTTCTCGCCGGCGTGCTGCTGGCCCGCTACCCCGAGGGGCTTGCCAGGCGCTACGGTTTCGCGGTGGAAGGTCTCGACGCGCCCGGCGTCATCGAAGGCGTGGCGAAGAAACGCGGCTGTCTGGTCAAGGGCCGGGCAGGCGAGTTGGACATGGACAAGGCCTCGCTGATCCTGCTCACCGACTATCGCAGCGGCGTGCTTGGGCGGATCAGTCTGGAAACACCCGAGACGCGCACGGCAATGCTGGCGGCCGCTGCTAATCCACAATCTTGCTGATCGGCAGTTCGATGATGCCGCGCGCGCCGGCCGCGTAGAGGCTGGGGATCAGCTCGCGGACCAGTTTCTCATCCACCACGGTCGACATCTCCACCCAGTTGGCATCGGCGAGGGTCGATACGGTCGGTGTCGCCAGTGCGGGCAGGATCTTCAGGATCGCATCGACGTCCTTGCGTGGCACGTTCATCGAGAGCAGCACGCGCGTGGCGGCGGCGATGGCACCCTTCAGCATCATCAGCACGCGGTCGATCTTGTCGCGCTTCCACGCGTCCTTCAGTGCATCGCGGTTGCCGATGAAACGCGGCGTGCTTTCCAGCACGACGTGCATGACCTTGAGGTTGTTGGCGCGCAGTGAGGAACCGGTTTCCGAGACGTCGACGATGGCGTCCGCGAGGATGGGCGGCTTGACCTCGGTGGCGCCCCAGGAGAACTCGATCTCAGCCGTGACGCCGTGCTCGGCCAGGAAGCGGCGCGTCATGCCGACCGCCTCGGTGGCGATGCGCTTGCCCTGTAGATCCTTCACTGAATCGAACGGCGAGCCGTCCTTCGAGGCCATTACCCAGCGCACGATGCCGTAGTTCGGCCAGGGCGCGCGCAGATCGGCGAGTTCCTTGACGTCGGCGCCGGTTTCGAGGATCCAGTCGAGGCCGGTGATGGCGCAGTCGAGAATGCCCTGACCGACGTAGCGGGCCATTTCCTGCGGCCGGATCAGGATGCACTCGATCTCGGGATCGTCGATATCCGGGTAGTAGGAGCGGCCGGAAATGCGCAGGTTGTAGCCGGCACGCTGGAACAGGCTCTGGGTGGTCTCTTGCAGGCTGCCCTTGGGAATGCCAAGACGCAGGCGCGGGTGGTTGTTGCTCATTGCTTTGCTCCCGGTGATTTCAGTGGTTCGTGCAGGCGGACGAAATCGCGCGGCGCGACGTATTGCAGCAGTTCCTTGCTTTCGGAGTCGAGGGTGATGTCCAGGCCACGGTCCGGATAGAGGAAATGCTCTGCCTGCGCGGATGTCCGGATCCGCTCGGCAGGCTGCCCGAAGCGCTGGACAATCATCGCTTCGTCGAGGTTGATCGAGGGAACGAAGGCAATGGCGCGAATCGGCGCAGCATAGGCGGCCACCAGGTCCTGGTCGGCCAGCAGCGACTTCTTCGTCGAACTCTGCATGTATTCGGTCTTGGCCGAGCGCTGCCGCATCGCCGCGAGCGTATCCGCGGCAATCTCGGCGGTGGCGATCAGTTTGCCCGATACCGCGCCCAGCGTGACATCCTGAAAGTACAGTTCCAGCGACGCCGCTTCGCCGGGCGCCGCGACGAGGGCGATTTCTCCCTCGCCGAACCGGGTGCGGGCGTCGTTCATGCTGCTCGCTCCCATGGTCAGACCTGAGACGCGGGAACTGCCGTCCGGCCGGACCTCGATCTGCCAGGGCAAGCCCTCCACCGCTTTCCCGCTCTGATTGTCGGGTGCGGGCGACAGCAACATGGGCGCAAAGAGGATTGCGATGATGAGTGCCAGGACGGCGAAAAATAGCTTCATGCGTGAGTACGCGCGTTGTGCGGGACTGAACGAAAGACGCGCAGTCTAAGCCCGCACCGCCAGCCGCGGCAAGGGTGACGGCAACATGGTCAACCTGCAAGCCGGACCGGCGTTATTCCTCGGTAATGCGGGCGACCGCGCATGACGGAGACAGATGATGGGCAGTCTTAGCAACGAATCCTTCGGGGACTTTCTCGACTCGCTGAAGCGGGCCGGAATCGCGATCATCAACGAACATGAATTGCGCGAGCGTCTGGCCGAGGCGCAACGCTGGCGCTTCGCTTTCGCCACGCTCGCGGCCAACGGCCGCACGCTCGGCATCCGCTTCGTCAATCGCCGCGAAGGCGCCAACGATGCGCAGATCTGGAATACCTTCGCCCGGTTCGACTTTCCCACCCAACTCCAGGCCGCTTTCGCGGATAGCCTGAAGTCGGAGCACTGATGCTTACCGGCTGATCGGCTTGTAGCGGACGCGATGCGGACGCGCCGCTTCCTCGCCAAGTCGCTTCCGCTTGTCTTCCTCGTACTCCTGATAGTTGCCGGCGTAGAAGAACCATTGCGAATCGCCCTCGCAAGCGAGGATGTGCGTGGCGATGCGGTCTAGGAACCAGCGATCGTGGGAAATCACCATCACGCAGCCGGAAAACTCCAGTAGCGCATCTTCCAGCGCCCGCAGCGTTTCCACGTCGAGGTCGTTCGACGGTTCGTCCAGCAGCAGCACGTTGCCGCCCTGGATCAGCGTGGACGCCAGGTGCAGCCGGCCGCGCTCGCCGCCGGAAAGGTTGCCGACGATCTTCCCCTGGTCGCCGCCCTTGAAGTTGAATCGGCCGAGATAGGCGCGGCTGGGCATTTCGAACTTGCCGACGGTAAGGACGTCCTGGCCGCCCGAAACGGCATCGAATACGGTCTTGTCGTTGGCCAGCCCTTCGCGCGATTGATCGACGGAAGACATCTTCACGGTCGGCCCGATGACGATCTCGCCGCTGTCCGGTTGCTCCTTGCCCTGAATCATGCGGAACAGGGTCGACTTGCCGGCGCCGTTGGGGCCGATGATGCCGACGATGGCGCCGGGCGGCACCTTGAACGAGAGGTTGT
The DNA here is from genome assembly GCA_016880655.1 of Rhodocyclaceae bacterium. GTDB lineage: Bacteria > Pseudomonadota > Gammaproteobacteria > Burkholderiales > Rhodocyclaceae > Fen-999. Next base: position 4,270 of record JAEHDA010000082.1, on the reverse strand, counting down.
CGATCAGCAGCCGGTCACCGAAGCTCTTGGTGACGCTCTTGAACTCGACGACTTCGTTGCCGAGGCGCTCGCCGGGCGGGATGAAGATTTCCTGCGTCTCGTTGCGCTTCTGGTATTCGAAGCTGGACATTTCCTCGTAGCGGGCGAGGCGGGCCTTGCTCTTGGCCTGACGCGCCTTCGGATTCTGGCGGACCCACTCCAGTTCCTGCTTCATCGCCTTCATGTGGGCGTCGACCTGCTTCTGCTCGGTTTCCAGGCGCGCTTCCTTCTGCTCCAGCCAGGATGAGTAGTTGCCCTTCCAAGGGATGCCCATGCCGCGGTCGAGTTCAAGAATCCATTCGGCAGCGTTGTCGAGGAAGTAGCGGTCGTGGGTTACGGCGACCACGGTGCCGGGGAAGCGCACCAGGAACTGCTCCAGCCATTCGACCGACTCGGCGTCGAGGTGGTTGGTCGGCTCGTCGAGCAGCAGCATGTCGGGCTTCGACAGCAGCAACTGGCAGAGCGCGACTCGACGCTTTTCGCCGCCGGAGAGATTCTTGATTGTCGCGTCCCACGGCGGCAGGCGCAGCGCGTCGGCGGCAATCTCCATCTGGTGCTCGACGTCGGCACCCGAGGTGGCGATGATCGCTTCGTACTTCGCCTGCTCCTCCGCCAGTTTGTCGAAATCGGCGTCGGGCTCTGCGTAAGCCGCGTAGATCTCTTCGAGCTTCTTCTGTGCGGTAACGACTTCACCCAGGCCGGCTTCGACCTCTTCACGCACGGTCTTGCCCGGGTCCAGTTGCGGTTCCTGCGCCAGGTAGCCGATCGAAATGCCGGGCAGCCACTGCACTTCGCCATCGAATTCCTTGTCGGCCCCGGCCATGATCTTCAGCACGGTCGACTTTCCGGAACCGTTGAGGCCGAGCAGACCGATCTTGGCGCCGGGGAAGAAGGAAAGGGAAATGTCCTTGATGATCTGGCGCTTGGGCGGAACGATCTTGTTCACGCGCAACATCGACATTACGTATTGGGCCATGGGGCGGAAACCTGAGGGTGATTCGGAGAGGCGGCAAGCTTACCGGAGGACGGTGCGCATCGGGACGATTTCAGCGTTCGCCGATGCTGACGGACAGGAAGACCATCCGCGATACCTGATTGACCGGGCCTTCCGGATGCAGGGATTGCTCGGAACGGTCGGCGATTTCCTGGTGGCGTGCGCCGAGATTGATCCCGGATAGCGCGACGACGACATCCTGCGCGCCAAAATTCAGGCGGCGCCGGATGCTGAAATCGTAGGCGGTGTAGGCGGGCGCCTGATAGTCGTAGCGTGCCACGAAGCCGTCGCCGCCCGCGAGCGGTCCCATGCGCAGTGCGGTGATCATGCTCGACCAACCCGACGATGGTCCGCCCCAACTCTGGAGCCAGCTCAGGCTGGCGGTATATGGGGCGACGCGTGCCTTGACGAACGGATCGTCGATGCGCCGGTCGATCATGACATGGTTGAGGATGATGCGGCCGTCGGTCCAGGGCTTCGTCCGGATCTGGTATTCGAGGCCGCGCAGCGTGACTGGCGACTGCAGGTTGTAGTACTGCGTTGGCAGCATGTTGATCGGCGGCAAGGCCAGAACCGGGAGGTCGGACGTGATCGGCATCTGCCGCCTGGCGACGAAGTCGACAATGCGTTCGTTGAACAGGCGGACGTCGAGGCGGGTATCGCCGGGCTTGAAACGCTCCAGCCAGCCGATTTCGACGCTGTCGATGCGCGGTGGCTCCAGGTCCGGGTTCGGCAGGTACGGCCGCGCGATGATGCGGCCGTCGGCCGGATCGAAGACGCGCACGTCGCCATAACGTTCAAGGAGATTGCGGTCGCGCCAGGCACGCGAATAGCCAATCCGCAATGTCGAATCCGGGCTGGCCTGCCAATTCACAAAGGCGCGCGGGGAGTAGCGGGTGCGATCATCGGAATATTTCTCCGCCATGGCGCCAATGTTGGTCGTCCAGTCGGGTGAAAATCGCCACTCGAGGTTGCCGAACAACCGGTACAGACGGGTGGTGATGTCGTCGTACCCATAGTAGATGAAAGGCGCGACCACTCGTTCGTGGCGCGCCTCGCCGCCCCAGACGCCTTGCACCGAGGGTGAGAGCGTCTTTCGGTGCTGGACTTCGAGGCTGTTGCGCTCGATATCCCGGTTGCGGTTCAGTTGCACGTAAGAAGTAGCGATTGTCGGCAGGAGGTCGATGCGCGGCCCGCTGGCCATCCACTCATCGCGCGTCGAGATCTCGTTGCGGAAATAGTTGACCAGCAATTCTTCCTCGGCACTCGGCGCATGCCGCCATTGGCCCTGCACGGAGGCGGTGCGGTTGTCGATGGTCCGCTTGCCGTTGTTGTTGAGCGGAGAATCGCCGTAGCCGGTCTGGCGGGCACTGTCGCTGGCAGCGATCCTGAACGTCAGCTGGTCGTGGTCGGACAGGCGGCTGTCGCTGCGCAGGCTGAAAATGTTCATCCGGCTGTCGTCGTGCAGCCCCGAATAGCCGTCATCGCGGCGGGTCGACGCGGCGAGCCGCAGCGCGTGGTTGCCGGGCTCGCTGTCCCATGATGCCCGCAGATCCCGGATACCTTCCTCACCGGCGCTGAGGCTTGCGGCAGGGCCGGGAACGCTGCCCGCGCTGCGGGTAATGATGTTGATGACGCCGAGAAAGGCGTTCGGTCCGTAGGCGACGGCATCGGTACCGCGCACGACTTCGATGCGCTCGATCTCGTCGATGGTGACGGGCAGCGCCAGCCAGTCCACGCCCCCGAGGACGCTCGGGGAGTAGACGGCCCGGCCGTCGATCAGTACCTGCATGTCGGCGGGTGAGTCGTTACCGAGGCCATGGTAGGTGACCCAGTTCGAGCCGCCGCGCTCCTGGCCGATCTGCATGCCCGGTACCAACCGGAACAACCGGGCGAGGTCGCGGTAACCAGTGGCTCGAATCAGTTCGCGGTCGAGTACGGTCACTGCGGCGGGTGCCTCAATCAGCGGTTGAGGCAAACGCGAGGGTGTGAGAACGATCGGCAGATCGTCGAAATACCCGCCTGCCGCGGGCGGATCGAACCCATCGTCCGCCACGGCAAGCGAGGCCAGAACGCCGAGTGCAAGAGCTGGAAAATGCTTAAAAACCAAAGAAATAAGCTCGTTTTTGGGGAGGTGGAAAATATTAACACCACTACTACGCCCTGATCGTCATGTCGTCGACACGGTGACGATGAGCTGGCCTTCGGCAACCGCCTCGCCCTCGGTCACGAGTACCTCGATGACCGTACCCTCGTGCGGCGACGGAATATCGAGGGCGACCTTGCCGGTCTCCAAAGTGATCAATGGTTCGTCTGCGCGAATACGGTCGCCCGGCTTGACGTGCACCGTCTCGACCATGACTTCGCCGTTGCCGCAGCTGCCGCAGGTGTCCCAGCACTCTGGATACCTGGGCATGCGGACTTCCTTGATCAAGCGATCTTCTCGTCGAGATTGATGTCGACCATCAGGTCATTCGAGATGCGCTCCAGTTCGGCTGTGAGGGCGCGGGCATCGAGATCGTGGCCGGCCAGCAGGTCAATGTCGGCGTGGAACATGATCTCGGCGGACATCGGGGCGCTGGCGGTACGCGTCGTCAGGTCCTCGACGTTCACCGCGTGGTGCGCCAGCACTTGCGAGACCTCGCGAACGATGCCGATGCGGTCGTGCCCGACCAGGGAGAGTTTGAGGTGGCGTCCTGCCACGGCTGACTTTTGGCCGGAGGAGCCTTCTGCGGTGACCTTCAGCCCTTTGAGGCCGGCCAGCGCTGCCTTGAGCGCGTCCGCCTTGCCGTCGGGGACCGCAACCTTGACAATGCCGGCGAACTTGCCGGCCAGGTGCGACATCGACGATTCCAGCCAGTTGCCCTGAAGGGCGGAGATGGTTGCGGACAACTCGCCGACCAGGCCGGGACGATCGTCGCCGATGACGGTAAGGATCAGGAATTGGTCAGCCATTTGCATAATCCTCCAGCGGTGGGCAGGCGCAGAACAGGTTGCGGTCGCCATAGACGTCGTCGATGCGGTTCACGAAGGGCCAGAACTTGTTTTCGGCCACCCAGGGTAGCGGGAAGGCGGCTTCCTTCCTCGAATACGGCCGGTTCCAGTCGGCCTCGGCGAGGTCGGCCTCGGTGTGCGGGGCGTTCTTCAGCGGGTTGTCGTCGGTCGGCCATTCGCCGCGTTCGATGCGGCGGATCTCTTCCCTGATGGCGATCATCGCGCCGATGAAGCGGTCGAGTT
>JAEHDA010000081.1 GCA_016880655.1 Rhodocyclaceae bacterium | reverse complement strand
TGTGCAGGGTGGAGAACACCAGGTGGCCGGTCAGCGAGGCTTCGATGCCGATCGCGGTGGTTTCCTTGTCGCGCATTTCGCCGACCATGATGATGTCCGGATCGGCGCGCAGGAAGGAGCGCATGACCGTGGCGAAATCGAGCCCGGCCTTGCGGTTGACCTGCACCTGGCGCAGGCCCTTCTGGGTGATTTCGACCGGATCCTCGGCCGTCCAGATCTTGGTGTCGGGCGTATTCAGGAAACTGAGGATGGAGTGCAGCGTGGTCGTCTTGCCCGAACCGGTGGGGCCGCAGACGAAGAAGATGCCGTAGGGCTTGGAAACGCAGGCCTTGAGCTTCTCCAGGTTGCCGGGCTGCACGCCGAGCTTGTCGAGCGGCATCGGCTCGCCGGCGGAGAGGATGCGCATCACCACGTCCTCGACGCCGCCCGCCGAGGGAATCGTCGCCACGCGCAGCTCGATGTCGAGCGGGCCGAAGCGCCGGAACTTGATCTTGCCGTCCTGCGGCCGCCGCCGCTCCGAAATGTCGAGGTCGCACATGATCTTGATGCGGGCAACCATGGCGCTGCGGTAGCTGGCCGGCACCTCGATGTACTTGTGCAGCGTGCCGTCGCGCCGGAAACGGACCAGCACCTTGTCCTTGCCCGCACCCGGCTCGATGTGGATGTCCGAGGCCCCCTGCTGGTAGGCGTCGACGACGATCTTGTTCACCAGCTTGACCAGTTCGTTGTCGGCGGCGGCAGAGACATCCTCGGAAGAACCGTCGCTTTCGAGTTCGACGTCCTCCAGGCCGGACAGCAGGTCGCCGACATGCACGTCCTCGACCGCGCTGCCGAACAACTGGTCGATCGCCTGGTTGAATTCCCGAACCGTAGTGACGCGGTAGGCCAGCTTCCGTTTCGGGAACACGTTCTGCACGATCCGCGAACCCTTCACCTGCTCCGGGTCCATGCACAGGATGACGATGCCCTCGGAGGTTTCCTCGATCGGCAGCCAGTGGTTCTGTTCGACGTATTCCCGCTTCAGGTTCTTGAGCAGGTCCATCGGCCGGATCCGGTCGGGCACGAATGGCTCGTAGGGGATGTTGAAGTACTTCGACAGCGCCGTGCCGAGCGCGGCAGTGGTGACCTGGAACTCGCTCAACAGGACCTCTTCGACATCGATGCCCTGACGGCGCGCGGTACGGCTGGCCAGCTCCAGTTCCTGAGCGGAAAGCACGGCATCGTGCACCAGGCTGTCGTACTTCGATTTCACCACCTGCACGAACTTGTTGCGCTGGGAAAAGGCGATCGCCAGGGTTTCGCACAGGCCGCGGATGCCTTCTTCCGCCACCGCTGCGAACGGGCAGCCCGCCTTGTTGTTGATGATCTGCACCACGCCGTACAGCTCGCCGCTGAGCGTGTCGATGATCGGTCCGACCAGCATCTGCATGGTCCGATAGCCGGTGCGGCGATCGACTTCCTGCAGGAAGCGCAGATTGGGATTGATGGCCTTGAGTTCCGCTTCGTCGTAGACGTCGTGGATGTTGACCACCTTGCGGCTCCAGGCCGCGTAACCCGCGATGCTCTGCTCGGAGATCGGCAGGCGCAGGTCCTTGAACGAATGGAGGCCGGTCTTGATCTTGGAGACGATGGCGGACTTGTCGTCCGAGACGGCGTAGATGGTGAGTCGGTCGGCGTTGAACAGGTTGCTGATGTCCGCGGACACCTCGAGCATGATCTCGTCGATGTTGCCCGTTGCGTGCACCTTGTTGGTCACCGCCTGGAGGTTCTTGAAGAACGCCAGCCGGCTGCCGACGTCCGCCAGGGCCCCCGAGTCGGTCGTGCTCGACTTCGCGTTCATGTTCCTGTCTCCCCGCGGGTCACCGTGCAGTCCCGTCAGAAGTCGAAGACCTGGCCGGTGCGGAGCATGCGCGGCATGCGCGCGCCGATGCGCTGCTCGATTTCGCGCATGGTCACATCGCTCTGGCCTGGCTTCAGGTGGGTGATGTAGATGTCGGCGGGCCGCACCAGTTGCGCGAGTTCCGCCGCCAGCGTGTCCGGGCAGAGGTGCTTGGAAATCTCGGCACGACCGGCTTCGCTGTTCGAAAAGGCCGTTTCGACGATCAGGTGGCGCAGGTTGCCGATCGCATTGATCGCCGCCCACAGCTCGGGACAGGGACCGGTATCGCCCGTGAATGCCAGGCTGGCGGTACCCGAATCGAGGTGATAGCCGACTGCCGGCACGGTGTGGTTGGCCGGCAGGGCCGCGATGCGCCGGCCGTCGATGGCCATGGTCGCGCCGACGTCCAGGGGCGCGAAGCGCAGGAAAGACTCCTCGACGCTCGGAATCTCGCTGAAGTCCGGCCAGACCGTCCAGTTGAAGACGTGGGCGCGCAACACGTCGATGGTCGGCTCGGTCGCGTGCACGACGAGCGGGCGGCTGCGCATGTCGCAAACGGTGTCGATCATCAGCGGCAGACAGGCGATATGGTCCAGATGGGAATGCGTCAGGAACAGGTGGTCGATCTGCGCGAGCTCGTCCAGCGGCAAATCACCGACGCCCGTGCCGCAATCGATCAGGATGTCATGGTCGACCAGAAGCGAGGTGGTGCGCTGGTCGCGCCCGCCGATGCCGCCGCTGCAACCCAATACTCTTACCTTCATGGCCTTCTTGCCTTCATGTCGCCGAAACCGGGTTGCCAAGCGAATTTCATGCCTTGAGGAAGAACTCCATCTTGACGCCGTCGAGTTCGATGATGTCATGGTCCATCAATGCATACGGCTTGTTGGATTCGAGCACCCGGCCGCAGACCCGCGGCGACTTGGCGCCTTCGACGTGCGTGATGAAGTAGCCCAGCGGCCGGCGCGCAATCGCCGCGACCATTACGCCCGGCTTGCCGAGCGTGGTCAGGGTCTTGGTGAGGTCCAGTTCGCGGCCCGCATTGTTGCCGTTCAGCACCTGGATCGTCGCGGCCGGCAATTGGCCGCGGGGCCGGCTGGCCGTCATCGCCGGCAACGGCTCGGCCGGCACATCCTTCTGGTGGTCGAGCGCGCCGCGTACGCTCTCGGCACGCAGCACCACGGTCCTCTCCGCGTCCGCATCCTGACGGCGCGCCGCCTCGCTGACATACTTGAGCCGGTACTTGGCCAGTTCGATGACATCGCCGTCCTGGAGGAAATGCTTCTTCACCGGTCGCCCGTTCACGTAGGTACCGTTGGTGCTGTCGAGGTCTTCGAGGAATGAATCGTTCAGCATCGTGATGATCGCCGCGTGCTCGCCGGAGATCGCCAGGTTGTCGATCTGGATGTCGTTGTGCGGCTTGCGGCCGATGGTAGTCCGTTCCCTGGCGAGCGGAACCTCCTTGAGCGCCACACCGTCCATGCTGAGTATCAACTTCGCCATCCTGCCCGTCCTCGGCTACCTGAACCAGGCGAGCAATCGCGCCCACCAGTGTCGTGTTGCGGGAAATGCCCGCGTCACCCTGACCAGCGCCACCGTCACATTGTCGCAGCCACCCGCGTCGTTGGCCATCTCCACCAGCCTGGCGGCGCAACGTTCCGGATTCGCTTCCTGTTCCAGGATCGTCGCCGCAATCCGGTCGTCCCCGAGCATGTCGGTCAGCCCGTCGGAGCACAGCAGAAAAACGTCGCCCGGCTGCGCACCATGCTCCCGGATTTCCGGTTCCACCGCGGGGTCGACGCCGAGCGCGCGCGTGAGCAGATTCTTGCTCTTCGACGCACGGGCCTGCTCCGCGGTGATTGTCCCGGCGTCGATCTGTTCCTGCAACAGGGAATGGTCGCGAGTCAGTTGCGACAGCTCGCTGCCGCGCAGCCGATACGCCCGCGAGTCGCCGACATGGGCCACCGTGACCGCATCGTCGTGGAAGACCGCAGCCACCACCGTGGTGCCCATGCCAGCGTACTGTGGCTGGTTCGCCGCGGCCCCGTGGATGACCTCGTTGGTACTGGTAATTTCCCGCGCCATCGCCGTCCGCGCCCAGGATCTGCGGCCGCCGACTTCGCGCTCGCCCGGGCCGCGCTCTGCGAAGGCGCTGACCAGTCCGCTGGCCAGGAGCGTTGTCGCCATGCCGCTTGCCACCTCGCCAGCGCTATAGCCGCCCATGCCGTCGGCGAGAACGACCAGTCCCAGCGTGGCATCGACAAACACCGAATCCTCGTTGTGCGGACGCACCCGCCCCGGATCGGACCGGGTAGCGAATTCGAGCGCTGGGGAAAGGTAAATTGCCATGGCACATCTTGCAAGTCAGACAGTTACCGTCAATTCTTGCAGTAAAACCTTAATTACGTCAAATACTTCCGAGCGGAATCTCCTGTCCGCAGCCGCGTTCGCGCGCCAGACGCAACAGCCGGCTGGCCAGCGCCAGGTCCTGGACCGCCATGCCTTGGGACTCGAACAGGGTGATTTCCTGAACCGATTGTCGCCCCGGCCGCAAGCCTGCGACGATCTCGCCCAGCTCGACCAGCTGCCCCGCGTGCAGGCGGCCCTTCTCCAGCGCGGGCAGCAGGTCGCCCGACTCGGCGAGGGCCGTGGCACGGGCATCGACGCAGATCAGGCCAGCGCGGCCGACGGTCTTCTCGTCGATCTCGCGCCGGATCAGCGCGTTGGAACCTGCGGCGTTCACGTGGCAGCCTTCGGCCAGCCATGCGCCGTCGAACACGGGCGTTGCGGACGTGGTGATCGTGACGACGATGTCGCTGTCGCACGCCGCCTGCTCCGCGCTATCGGCTGGAATGGCCTCGACTCCGAAGCGCCGGGAAAAGTCAGTCGCGGCGACACGCCGCCTCTCGGCGTCGCGCGAGTAAACCTTCACTCGCCTGATCCGGCGAACGCCGCAGAGCGCCTCGATCTGGCTCTGCGCCTGCCAGCCGGC
>JAEHDA010000080.1 GCA_016880655.1 Rhodocyclaceae bacterium | reverse complement strand
TGGTCTTCAGGGTCGCGATCCAGCCCGCCAGTTCCTCTTCCGCCACCAGGCGGGCATATTCGGCACGCATGGCCTTGGCCTGCGGCGTCTCGCCAGCCGCTGCGACGAAAGGCTTCACCTGCGAAATGCGGAACAATATGTAGCCGCCCGCGCCCGCCGTACCTGAATAGGCCGGCAGCCTGGCCGAATCGGCCCTGAAAATCGCCCGCAGCGCATCCGGCGGCAGATCGCCCGCCATCCCCTTGGTCACCGCATGAGGTTTGCTCCAGGCGAGATCGACCTTCTCGCCCTTGCCCAGGCGGACCAGCTTCGCTTCGCCATCCTTGATCGCCAGCTTGACGGCTTCCTCGTGTGTCAGAAACTTCGCGATGGTGGGCGCGACCGTTTCGAGAGGCTGCTGCGCCGCCGGCTTGTGCTCGACGACGCGCGCCGACACCAGCACGTTGGGCGCGATTTCAACGGCCTCGGTGTTGCGCCTGTTCTTGATGGCATCGTCGGAAAACAGCGCCGCCATCAGCTTCGGATTGCTGAGCGGCCCGGCCGCGGCACCGCCTTTCGTCAGCCAGTCGCTGCGCTGGACGACCAGTTTGTATTTTTCCGCCGCCGGCGTCAGGCTGTCCGGCTGCTCGTAAACCATGTTGCTGAAACTCTCGGCGATCTCGGCATACTTCTTCGCGGCGGCCTGGGCCTTCAGTTCCACCGCAATCTCGCCCCGCACCTCGTCCAGCGGACGGCTGCGCTCGGCACGAATACCGGTCAGTTTGATGATGTGCAGGCCGAAGTCGGAACGCACGACATCGGAGACCTGTCCTTCCTTCATGGCAAACACGGCATCCTCGAATGCCTTGACCATCGCACCGCGCCCGAACCAGTCGAGGTCGCCGCCCTTGGCCGCCGACCCGGGATCCTGCGAATACTGTTTCGCCAAACGGGGGAAGTCGCCGGGTGCCTTCTTCGCCTGGGCCAGGACTTCGACAGCCTTCGCCTCGGCCGCCTTCACCTCGTCGGCACCCGCCTTGCCGCCGAGGGCGATCAGAACGTGGCTGGCACGACGCTCCTCGGACTGCTTGTAGCGGTCGGCATGCTCGCCATACCAGGCCTTGATCTCTTCCTCGCTCACCGCCATCTGCTCGCTCAGCCGGTCGCGGCTCATCACGAGATACTCGGCACGCAACTGCTCGGACAGTTCGAATTTCTTCAGGTTGGCGTCGTAGTAGGCCTTCACGGCATCGGGTGCCACCTTGACCTGGGCAAGGAAGGGCTCCGGACGCAATACCGCGTCACTGACCTCGCGTTCCTCGAGCTGGGCCGTCAGCCAGCGATCTGCGGCAGTCTTGCCCGACAACGACGCATTGCCGACCGCGGCAATCGCCTGCTGGATCGTCATGTCATGACGGATGTTGGACTCGAACGTCGTCTTGCTCATGCCCTGCGCTGCGATCAGCGCCTCGTAACGCCGGGGCGAAAACTTGCCGTCCTCCTGCAGTTGCGGCACCGACGCGATGAAACCGGCCAGTTGCTCATTGCTGACCGACAGCTTGGTCTTGGCGGCATGGATGTCGAGCAAACGGCGCTGGATCAGGTTGTCGAGCACTGCCCGCCGCAGCTCCGGGCTGTCGAGCAGCGCCGGATCGCGTCCGCCAAGCGCCGGGCGCAGCTTGTCCTGCTGTTCGCGCAGCGCCTGCTGGAATTCGCCCTGAGAAATCTTGCTGCCGCCGACACTGGCCACCGTGTCGCTCCCGCCGCCGGAATTGCTGATGTACGAGTCGACGCCCCAGAAGGCAAACGGCAGGATGATCAGGGCAAGAATGATCTGGACGATCTTCTTGTTGTTGCGAACGCTATCGAACATGCTCGACTTTCAATATTGGCTGGCGCGCATTCTACCGCCTGTTTCAGGCGCAGACGAAGTCCGCGTCCTCGAACAGCGACCGGAACACCACCTTCCGGATATCCTTGCGGTCCGGCACCACGTACATGGCCGGTGTGATCATTTCCTCGAAGATGCCGCGCAGGCTGCGCGCACCGATCTTGTATTCGATCGCAAGGTCTGCGATCTGGCCAACCACCAGCGGCTCGACCACCAAATCGACGCCCTCGGCGCCGAACAGGTCCTGAAACTGGCGAAAAATGGCATCTTGCGGCTCGACCAGGATGCGCATCAGCATCTCCCGCGACAACTCGCGCAACCGCGTCACCACGGGTAGCCGACCGGCGAATTCCGGAATCAAGCCAAACTCGAACAAATCGGTCGGCTTGACGCGCGCATTGAGGCGATCGAGGATGCGCTGGTTATCGTCTTCCGAGGCGGCGATGAAACCGAAGGAATGGGTGCGGGTGAGAATCTGGTCCAGGCCGACGAAAGCCCCACCGCAAATGAACAGGACATCGGTGGTGTCGATGTATCGCCCGTCGCGCAGCTTGACCGGCGCGCCTTCCATGATCTTGAGCAGGGCGTTCTGCACCGCCTCGCCGCTGGCGCCGCGCGACTGGCTGCTGATGGCCTTGAGCTTGTCCACTTCGTCGATGAATACGATGCCGCGCCGCGCCCGGTTCAGGTCGCCGCCGGCCTTGTCCACCAGCCGCTCCAGCATGGCCTCGATTTCGTCGCCGACGTACTCGGTCTGCGCGATCGAAGGGGCATCGGCGGTAACGAACGGAACGTCAATGACGCGCGACAGCGTTTCGCACATCAAGGTCTTGCCCGTGCCGGTCGGCCCGATCAGCAGCACATTGCTCTTGGTGATCGTCGCCGTGCCTTCGCGGCTGCGGCCGACCTTGCGATAGTGCGCATAGACCGCGACCGCCAGCGTCTTCTTGGCCTCGTCCTGGCCGATCACGTATTGGTCGAGGTACTTGACGATCGCGCTCGGGGTGATGCCGGCCGCCAATGCGGGTGTCACGAGTTCGCTGCCCATCAGAACTTCTCCCCTTCCCGAAGATAACGCCATTGCCCCAACGGCAGGTCGCCCAGGCGCACGCGGCCGGTGCGCACGCGCTTCAGGCCGGTCACGCGCAAGCCGACCAGTTCGCACATGCGGCGAATCTGGCGCTTGCGGCCTTCCCTCAGCACGAAGCGCAACTGGTCCTCGTTCGCCCACTCCACCTTGGCCGGCCGCAGTTGCTTCCCGTCGAGCGACAAGCCGTGATTGAGCAGCGCCAGCCCGCGCTCATCGAGTTTGCCCTCGACGCGCACCAGGTATTCCTTGTCGATGGCTGAATTCTCGCCGATCAGTTGCCGGGCGATGCGCCCGTCCTGGGTCAGCACCAGCAAGCCGGTCGAATCGATGTCGAGCCGCCCGGCGGGCGCCAGGCCCTTGAGATGCGCAGGCTGGAAGCGCCTCGCCTTGTCGTCGGACTGCTGGGTACGCGCCGAGATCAGCGTCACCGCTGGCTGATGTCCGTCTTCGGCCTGCCCGGAAACATACCCGATCGGCTTGTGCAGGATGATGGTCACCTGACCCGCCTGCTGCGCGCGTGCTTCGCCGGCCAGTGTGATGGTAGCGTCGGGCGAAGCCCTTGTGCCTAGCTGGGTGATCCGCTCGCCATCGACGAACACCAGGCCGCGCTCGATGTAGGCATCGGCCTCGCGCCGCGAGCAGAGACCGCGCTCGGCCATCAATTTGGAAATGCGTACACCCTGCGTATCATTCATGGCTGCCGATTCTACCGCCCCGCCTCCCAAGCCCACGCATGCTCAGCTACCGCCACGCCTTTCATGCCGGCAACCACGCCGACGTATTCAAGCATTGCATCCTCGTGCAGTTGCTGCGCCACCTGAACCAGAAGGACAAACCCTACTGGTTCATCGACACCCATGCGGGCGCCGGCCGCTACCTGCTCGATTCCGAACACGCGACCAAGACCGCCGAATTCGAAACCGGCATCGGCCGTCTCTGGCAACGCACCGACCTGCCCCCGATCGTCGCCGACTACGTCGGCCAGGTGCGCGCGATGAACTCGGACGGACGCCTGCGCCACTATCCCGGTTCGCCCTGGCTGGCGTACGAACTGATGCGTCCGGACGATCGCCTGCGCCTGTTCGAACTGCACGGCACCGATTGTCGGCTGCTGGCGAAAACCTTCGCCAAGGGCGGCGCGCGAGTGGCGATCCATCAGGCCGACGGGTTTCACGAAATCAAGTCGGTGCTGCCGCCGCCGCCGCGGCGCGGCCTGGTCCTGATCGATCCCGCCTATGAAGACAAGCGCGACTACCTGCGGGCAATCGCCGCGCTGAAGGAAGGCGTTAGCCGCTTCGCGACAGGCACCTTCGCCATCTGGTATCCGCAGTTGCAGCGCGGCGACGCCAGGCAGTTGCCGGAGAAGCTGAGAAAGCTGTCCGTGAAATGGCTGGATGCGCGCCTGACGGTGCGGGCACCGGCTGCAGATGGCTTCGGCATGCACGGCAGCGGCATGTTTGTCGTCAATCCGCCATGGACGCTGGTCGAAACCCTGCGAGAGACGCTGCCGTGGCTGGTCGCCGCGCTTGGCGACGATGCAGCGGCAGGCTTCGATATTGCTACGGGCGGCTAGCGCCGCGCTGCTCAGCCGGCAATGGCGTTCTTGCGGTTCCAGTTCCCGAACCAGGCCGGCAAGTCGGCCGCGGGCATGGCGCGGCTGATCCAGTAGCCCTGGGCGCGATCGCAACCCATCTCGCGCAGCAGGTCCATGGTCTCGACATTCTCGACCCCTTCGGCCACGACGTGAAGGTCGAGGCCATGGGCGAGCCGGATCAGCGTCGCGACGATTTCCTTGTCTTCCCTGGAACGGAACATGACGTCCACGAAGGCTCGGTCGATCTTCAGCTCGTCGAGCGGCAGGCGCCGCAGGTAAAGGATCGACGAATAGCCGATGCCGAAGTCGTCGATCGACGTAGACACGCCAAGCTCGATCAGGCGGTTCATGACGGTCGCCCCGA
>JAEHDA010000079.1 GCA_016880655.1 Rhodocyclaceae bacterium | reverse complement strand
GTGACGCCGCCATTGCTCTGCTGGACGATCTCGTCGCGTACCTTGGTGAGATAGACGCTGGTGTCGAACGTCCAGTCGCGGCCGCGGCCCTTGAGGCCGACTTCCTGGTTGCGGGCGATCGGCGCCTCGATCGACGGGTTGCTCGAAATCTCGCTGGTCGACGGAATCTGGCCCGCCTGTGCCGCCATGGCGAAGGCGTGGAAGGTTTCGGAGAGCTTGTAGCTCGCCGCCACCTTCGGCGCCGGCAGATTGAAGGTCTTGTTGAGCGCGGCCTCACCCGCGCCAGCCACATAACGCCCGGTTGCGTAGTCGTACTTCGAGATCTGGTTATTGCGGTCCTCGAACTTGACCACATCGTAGCGGCCGCCGACGTCGATGATCCAGCGCTCGCCGGGACGCCACGATTCCTGGAGGTAGATGCCCGACAGCAGGGTAGTCGCGTCGTCGGTCTCGGCCAGCGCGCCCTTGTTGTCGGAGCAAGTCGCGGTGATGCGTCCCGTCGCTGTCATTGAGTCGACGCATGCGCCCGCGCTGGTCGTCGTTTTCACGCGGTCGTAGCGATACTTGCGCGAATCCGGCGCCTTTTCCTGGCGAACCGTGAGACCCCCGACCACGCTGCCGCCAGCGTGCCGGTAATGGCCTTCAAGGTCGGTACCGAGGTTCCAGACCCAGCTGGGCGTCTCATTCACGATCCCGGTCACCGGATGATAGTGATACCAGGTGTTGTAGTAGAGACGCGGCTTGAAAGTGAAGTCGCCGCGTTGCGCCTCGAGCTTGGAATTCAGAAACCAGACCTTGGAGTAGCGACCCGAGTGTTTCCACGCTTCCGATGTCCCGGTCTGCCTGCCGGTGGCCAGGAATTGGTTGTAGAGCGTCGCATCCATGGCGCCGGGCAACTGGATGTTGGCTTCGGCATAGGAAACCTCGCTTTCCAGCACGTCGCCGGAGCCGAGTGCCAGGCCATGCTTGAGCGAAGTCTGGGTGGTGTCGAATTCGTTGCGGTAGCGCCAGTCGCTGTCCATCTTGCGATGGGTCGCCGTCACGGCCAGGGCCTGGTTGTCGGCGACCTTGCCGCCATAGCGAATGTGGTAGTTCTCGGTGCCGGAATCGCCGATGCCGACGCGCAGATTGTCTGCCGAGTGGTCGAACACCGACTTGGAGAAGATCTGGATGGCGCCGCCCGAGCTTCCGGCCGCAAACAGGTTGCCCGGTCCCTTGGCAACTTCGATGCGCTCGATGTCCTGCGTATCGACGAAGTCCAGGCGCGTGAAGCTGTCGGGGTCGGAAAGAGGCACGCCATCGCGCAGAACCATGATCTCGCGTATGCCGTACGCCGCCTTCAAGCCGGCGCCGCGGATGATCAGGCGCGCATCGAAGCCGCCGTTCTTGCTGTCGATTAGCACCCCGGGCGTTTCCTGTAGCGCCTCCTTGACGTTGAACATCTTTTTTTGATCCATCGCCTCCTTGCCGATGACGGCGATGGACTGCGGAACCTCCGCTGTGGCGCGCGCTTCGCGCGTGGCGGT
>JAEHDA010000078.1 GCA_016880655.1 Rhodocyclaceae bacterium | reverse complement strand
TCGCGGATGGTGTTCTCGCTCAGCGGGTGGGCGAAGCCCGGCCGCGGGGTGGTGTCCTTGACGATGTTGCCGAGCGTCTTGCGCAGCACGCGCAGGATGCGTTGTTCCTTCGTTAATCCTTCGATGCCCATGGCCGTTTCCTCTCGTTGCGGATCGCTCCGCGCATCATACCGGTCCGGGTCGGGCACCCGCCTCGCTGCGCTGCGTCAGCGCGACTTCCACGACTGCGTGGTCGGCGCGATGTGGTGCGACATGAACAGGCGCAGGTCGCCGCGCGCCTGAACGGCCGCGAAGAGAAATGAGGGGCCGCCAATTTAGCGAAACGCAGGGGAAAGTCAGCCGTGGTGACACGCCACCCTATACGCGAAACTGCGCTACCGCCTGCTCCAGTACGAGTGCGGCTGCTTCGAGGTCACGCATCGCCTGATTCGCCCTGGTGACGCTCTGCGCGTTTTCGTCGCTCATGCGAGTGATCCCTTCCACCTGCTGGGCAATCAGGTTGCTGGCTTGCGATTGCTCGCTCAAGGCATTGGTGATGTCGTGGGCGAACCCTTCGCTCTCGCTGGCGCTCTCGCGGATCAGGCCGATCGATGTACTGGCGTTCTGCGCGAGGGTTACGGTTTCCGCCGCGACGGTGGCGACTCGATGGATATTGTCCACAGCTTCGTGGGAACTGCGCTGGATTCGCTCGATCATCCGCGAAATTTCGCCCGCCGAGCTGGCAGTCTTCTCGGCCAGCTTGCGTACCTCGTCGGCAACTACCGCAAAGCCGCGTCCCTGCTCGCCCGCACGGGCGGCCTCGATAGCGGCATTGAGCGCCAACAAGTTGGTTTGGTCGGCCACTTCGCGTATGACGCTGACGATTGCCGATATCTCGTTCGACTCTTGTCCGACGCGATCGACGACGTCGGCAGCCTCCTTGACGGTATCGGCGATCCGACGCATCTCGCCTGAAGCGCCTTCGATGACGGTGACGCCCCGGGTCGCCTGTTCGGCGGCGGTTTTGTTGGAGCTCAGGGCCCGGCTCGCGCTCTCATGGATGTTATTGACGCTGACGCTCATCTGCTGGATTGCGGCAGCCACGGTCGCGGTTGCATCGTTCTGGCTTTCGACGGACCTGTCGATTTGCCCGAGCGCCGAAGTCAGGGCCCGGCAAGCCTCGGCGGTGCCGCGGGCGTTGCCGGCGATCTGACCGATCAGGGTGCGCAGTTTGTCCTGCATCTCGGTCAGCGTCCGCAACAGATCGCCCGTCTCGTCGCTGCCGCCGGCCGGAATGCGATTGTTCAGGTTGCCGTCGGCAATAGTCTTCGCGGCGCCGATCGCATCGAGCAAAGGCGGGACGATCCTGTTGGCAAAAAATACGCCAGCCGCGATGGAACCGGCAAGACCCGTCAGGAAGACGCCGATGGTGAGAGCGACCATGCTGGCCGCGCGTTGGCGGGCGCCTTCCGCCAGCGTATCTGCCTTGACCTTTTGTTCTTCAACCAACTGGGTGAGATGGGCGCTGATTTCCAGGAAACGCTTGTCGGCAGCCTGCATCATGCCGGTGCCGGAGGCGAGATCGGACTGGGCCATGTCGATCGCCTGGGCGATGTTCTTCCGGTATTTCGCCAAGGGCTCCTCCAGCTTGGCGAGCGCCTGCTTGCCGGATTCGCCGACATCGTCGCGCTCGCGCATTTTCCGGATCATGCCGATGGCAGCATCGGCATGTGCCAGAACAGCAATTGTCTCCTTGTCGATCCGACTGGCGTCGAAGTTCCCCATGGTCGCAAACAGGCGATAGGCGCCGATGTTGGCTTCGAGCAGCTCGCTATGACCACCGTCGAGCAGAGCGACATGCTGCATGGCGCCGCCAGCGACCGCATCGAGGGCCGATTGCATGCTGCGCATGCCGACAAAGCTGACTATACCCAACAAAAGCATCATGCCTGCCGCCACCAGCGACGGAAGCAGTATCTTTGTTTTGATATTCATGGAGCCCCCCGGACAACCCCCAAGGGCCGCCGCGGCGACGCGCCGTCAGCAGCCGGACAAGCGGTAGAGCCGGCTAGCGTCAGCGTTTGTAGATGCCGGCGCAGACGATGACGTCGCCTGTCTTTTCGCAGTAGGCGGACTTCGGAAGCACTTTCTTGGTGACGGGATCGGTGAACTTGTAGTCCTGCCAGAACTTGCCCTTGCTCTTGGCAAGCTCCACGCGCTCTCTGACGAACTCCTTGCCGTCGGGATCGGCCAAGTCGATCAGATCTTTGCCGACCTGTTTCTCGTTCTGGCCATGGGCGAGGCACTTGCCGTCCATGCCGTAGACGACCGCATAGAGATCGCGGTCCACCCACTTCTTGTCCTTTCCAGTGATTTCCTTGAAGGTGACTTCCTTGTTGGCGGCGACAGCCTTGGCTGCCTTGGAGACCATGGCTTCAGCCTCCTTGGGCGTGGCGAAATTATCGGCCACTGAAATTGACGATATGGAAGCCGCCAGAACCGCGACCAATGCCCTGATTGTGCTCATGTCATTCCCCCTGTGCGATCGGACTGGATTTATCGAATAAATCCTACGTCAGCGACACGGCATTGTCTACGGCCGCGGAGAGTGCCCGCACTACGCCGTTTCGCTGCGCTCCAGTTCGAGCGCGGCGGCGAGCAGAGCCAGTCGCGCGACCACGCCGTAGGCGTAGAAGCGGTTGGGCGGTGCGTCGGGCGCTTGCGCCGAGTCGGGGAGGGTGCAGCCGGTCTCGAAGGCGAGCGGCTCGAAGCGCATGCCGGGGGCGTTGAGGTTTTCGTCGATGCCGCGTTGCGTATTCACGCGGTAGAAGCCGCCGACCACATAGCGGTCGACCATGTAGATCACCGGCTCGGCGGTGCCGGCGTCGACGGTCTCGACGGTCGGCACGCCCTCCTGGATCATCACCTCGGTGACTTGCAGGCCTTCTTTGACCACCGCCATCTTGTTGCGCTGCTTGCGGTTGAGGTCCTTCACTTCGCTGGCGTCCTTCACCGTCATGATGCCCATGCCGTAGGTGCCGGCATCGGCCTTGACGATCACGAAAGGCTCGGCGTCGATGCCATGGTCGCGGTACTTGGCGCGGATGCGGAACAGCAGCGTGTCGACCTGCGCTTCCAGGCACTCCTCGCCCGTGCGCTCGTGGAAGTTGATCTGGCCGCAGACGGCGAACTCGGGATTGATTAGCCAGGGGTCGATGCCGATTTCCTGCGCGAAGGCGAGCGCGACCTCGTTATAGGCGGCGAAGTGGCGCGACTTGCGCCGCACGTGCCAGCCGGCATGCAGCGGCGGGATGATGAACTGCTCGTGCAGGTCCTTGAGGATGTCCGGCACGCCGGCCGAGAGGTCGTTGTTGAGCAGCACCGCGCAAGGATCGAAGCCATCGAGGCCGAGCCGGCGCCCGCCCGGGCCGAGTCGCTTGAGC
>JAEHDA010000077.1 GCA_016880655.1 Rhodocyclaceae bacterium | reverse complement strand
TGCGGCACGATGACGCCGCCGCCGCCGCCGAAGACGAGGATGTTCTCGCCGCCGTTGGCGCGCAGCAGGTCGATCATGTACTTGAAGTACTCGATGTGGCCGCCCTGGTACGAGCTGATGGCGATGCCCTGGGCGTCTTCCTGCAAGGCCGCGTTCACGATCTCGCCGACGGAGCGGTTATGGCCGAGGTGGATGACTTCCGCGCCGCTGGCCTGGAGGATGCGGCGCATGATGTTGATCGAGGCATCGTGGCCATCGAACAGCGACGCGGCAGTAACGAACCGCGGCTTGTGCTGGGGGTGGTAGGCGGACTGCTTCATCGCCGGCTCCGGAGGCAGGGAGCCTGAATTTAGCCGCGGTTGACGTTAACGTCAACCTGACGACTTTGGCCGGGAATCAGGGCGTGACCAGCCCGTCCATGCGCACCACTTCGAAATTCGAGCCCTTGACGCTGCCGAGTTCGCTCTTGAGCGCGTCGTTGTTCCAGCGCTCATCCGGCGCGCCGGTCATGTACCAGTTGCTGCCGTTGTCGGCGACGATCAAGCCGTAGGTCTTGAGCGCTTGCAGGATGGCCCTGGTCTCGGTGCTGAAGTTGGCCGGGATCACGTAGCTCGCCTTCAGGCGCACGCGCATACCCATAGGCGGCAGGTTGGCCGAGGTGTTCGACGACGCGCAGTGCGTCGCGGGCGGCACGTAGGCGCGGCGCGTCGTACTGACCGTGAAGCGCAGCGCGTGGGCGATGGTGCCCGTGGATGCCTCGTCGTAACGCACCAGACCGGGGAAAATCGGCAGGCCGGCCGCGTCGGTGCTGGTCCAGCCGGGCTGGCCGCCGGGACGGACGTTGTTGGAGTCGAGGTGGAAGATCGCGCCGACCGCGGCGTTCCACGAGCTGTCGGCCTGCCGGTACGCCTCGCCGAGTTCGTAAAGCCGATTGTTGTCTCGGTCGATGACCAGCACGTGGCGGTCGCCGCCGCCGCTGCCGTCGGGCAAGGCGCCTTCGACCGGCGCGGTGGGCGGCACGGGATACGGGCCCGGATCGCTCTCGTCGCCGTAGGCGGTGTAGTGGATCGCCACCTTTGCCTGCGTGCCCGCGACCACGACGTAGGGAATGCCGATCGGCGCACCGTTCCAGGTGCCGGAGCCGAAGTCGGGGAACAGGCTGCCGTTCGCGCCGATGCTGGCGATGAGGTTGGCGGAATTGGGATCGACCGGCGCGCCCGAGATGTCGGTGTTCCACGCATTGTCGGCCGGGAAGGGAATCGCGCCGTTGAGGCTGGCGCCGATGCCGAGGTCGGCCGAGGCCAGCGAAGCGTAGTGCAAGGTACCGCCGCCTGCGGGCGGAGGATTGGACGCCGGCGGCGGAGACGAGCCGGTCGACGAGCTCGAAGAAGCGGTGCTCGTGCCCGATGAACCGCCGCCTCCGCCGCCGCA
Source organism: Rhodocyclaceae bacterium (assembly GCA_016880655.1). Lineage (GTDB taxonomy): Bacteria > Pseudomonadota > Gammaproteobacteria > Burkholderiales > Rhodocyclaceae > Fen-999. The sequence goes on along the minus strand of JAEHDA010000077.1, from coordinate 3,764 downwards.
GGCGGCGAGCAGCGACAAGGCCGCGGCCATGGAAATCCAGTTACGCATGCATCGCTCCCGATTCGTGATGGAGCGATGCTACGGCCAGGTTACCGGCCGGGCCGCCTGTCACCCGAGGGCGACAGGACTTGCCTCAGTTGCCGAGCCGCCGCAGGGTCATCAACTGGTAGCCCTCATCGGAACGGGACTGCCCGATGATGCCGTCCTGCACCACCCTGCCGGCGTAACCGCCATCCGGATTCTTGTTCAGGCGGGCGGTGTAATACACCTTCTTGCCGGAACTGAGCACCAGATACAGCTGGTCGCCGTCGATCGAACCATCGACGTAATACGAACCCAGCGTGCCGTAGAAGCGCGAACCCTCCTGGATGAAATTGGCTTCGCCCCAGTTGGGAGCCGCGCGGTCATAGGTGGTCCACTTCCCGGAAATGTTGTCGCTCGTCTTGCCGGCCTTCGACTCCAGCCAGGGGTTGGTATCCGAGCGGGTCAGGGCGCAGGCGGACAAGGTCAGGGCCAGCAGACCGGCAAGCAGGATGTTCTTGAAGTTCATTGGGGTTCCTTCCGGGATGTCGGACAAGGCATAAGGATAGCAAGTTCAGCGCAACTCCTTGCTTTTCACCCACGCATAGATTGCCGGGATCACGATCAGTGTCAGCAGCGTCGAGGAGATCATACCGCCGACCATGGGCGCGGCGATGCGGCGCATGACTTCCGAGCCCGCGCCCGTGCTCCACATGATCGGCAGCAGGCCGGCCATGATGGCGGTGACGGTCATCATCTTCGGCCGCACGCGCTCCACCGCGCCTTCCATCACCGCCGCGTAGAGTTCCGGGAGGCCAGGGTGGCGTGTCGCCACGGCTGACTTTTGCCGGGCCTGCCACGCGTGGTCGAGATAGATCAGCATCACCACGCCGGTCTCGGCCGCCACGCCGGCGAGCGCGATGAAGCCGACCGCCGCCGCCACCGAGAGGTTGTAGCCGAGCGCCCACATCAGCCAGACGCCGCCGACCAGCGCGAAGGGCACCGAGAGCATGACGATCAGCGTTTCGGCGAGGCGCCGGAAGTTGAGGTAGAGCAGCATGAAGATGATCAGCAGCGTGCCGGGAACGACGATCTTCATGCGCTCGGTGGCGCGCTCCATGTACTCGAACTGGCCACTCCAGGTCGCGTAGTAGCCGGGCGGGAACTTCACCTGTTCGGTGACCACGCGGCGCGCTTCGGCCACATACGAGCCGATGTCGCGCTCGCGGATGTCGACGTAGATGTAGGCCGAAAGCAGCGCGTTCTCGGTTCTGATCGAGGGCGCGCCTTGGACGATGTGTACCTTCGCCAACTGGCCGAGCGGCACCATCGGCGCACTACCTCCCATCTCGCCCATCACCGGTACCAGCACCTGACGGGCGATCTTCTCCGGATCGTCGCGCAGTTCGCGCGGATAGCGCACGGTGACGCCGAAGCGCTCGCGACCTTCCACCGTGGTCGTCACCATCTCGCCGCCGATCGCGGTCGCCACGACATCCTGCAACTCGCCGGGATTGATGCCGTAGCGCGCCAGTTGTGCGCGGTCGGGGTCGATGTCGAGGTAGTAGCCGCCGGTGATGCGCTCGGCGTAAGCGGAGCTCGTGCCGGGCACCTGCTTCACCACCGCCTCGATCTCCTTGGCCAGCGCTTCCATGCCGGCGATATCCTTGCCGAACACCTTGATACCGACGGGCGTGCGGATGCCGGTGGACAGCATGTCGATACGCGCCTTGATCGGCATGGTCCACGAGTTGGCGATGCCGGGGAATTGCAGCGCGCGGTCGAGTTCGGCGATCAGGCCATCAAGCGTCAGGCCCGGTCGCCACTCGGACTCGGGCTTGAGGTTGATCACCGTCTCGAACATCTCGATCGGCGCCGGGTCGGTGGCGGTGTTGGCGCGGCCGGCCTTGCCGATCACGGAGACAACCTCCGGGAAGCTCTTGATGATCTTGTTCTGCGTTTGCAGCAGTGAGGCCGCTTGCGTCACCGACATGCTCGGCAGCCCGGTCGGCATGTAGAACAGCGTGCCTTCGTTGAGCGTCGGCATGAACTCGCTGCCCAGCCGCGACGCGGGAACCACCGTCACCGCCAGCGCCGCGACGGCCAGCGCGATGGTCAGCTTCTTCCAGCGCAGCACCCAGCTGATCACCGGCCGGTAGAGCGCGATCAGCACGCGATTCACCGGGTTCTGCTGCTCCGGCATGATGCGGCCGCGGATGAACAGCAGCATCAGCACCGGCACCAGCGTCACCGACAGGATCGCCGCGCCGGCCATGGCGAAGGTCTTGGTGTAGGCGAGCGGTGCGAAGAGGCGCCCCTCCTGCGCTTCCAGCGTGAATACCGGCAGGAAGGAGACAGTGATGATCAGCAGCGAGAAGAACAGCGCAGGGCCGACTTCCTTGGCCGCCGCGATGACTGCCTCGGCACGCGACTCGTCAGGCTGCAAGCGCTCGATGTGCTTGTGCGCGTTCTCGATCATGACGATGGCCGCGTCGACCATCGCGCCGATGGCGATGGCGATGCCGCCCAGGCTCATGATGTTGGAGTTGATGCCCAGCCAGCGCATGGCGATGAAGGCCATCAGCACGCCGACCGGCAGCATCAGGATCGCTACCAGCGCCGAGCGCACGTGCAGCAGGAACAGCACGCAGACTGCTGCCACGATCACGCTCTCCTCGATCAGCGTCGTCTTCAGCGTCGCGATGGCGCGCTCGATCAGTTCGGAGCGATCGTAGACGGGCATGATGCTGACACCCTCGGGCAGACCGGTCGATACCTCGGCGATCCTTTCCTTGATGTTGGCGATCACCTCCAGCGCGTTCTGCCCGTAGCGCGCCATGGCGATGCCCGACACCACTTCGCCCTCGCCGTTCAGCTCGGCGATGCCGCGCCGCTCGTCGGGCACCAGCTCGACGCGGGCGATGTCGCGGATCAGCACCGGCGTGCCCTTGTCGGCCTTGACGACCAGCGAGGCGATGTCGTCTGATCCGCGCAGGTAGCCGCGGCCGCGCACCATGTACTCGGTCTCGGCCATCTCCAGGCTGCGGCCGCCGACGTCGCGGTTCGAGCTGCGGATGGCGTTGGCCACCGTCATCAGCGAGATGCCGTAGGCGCGCAACTTCGCCGGATCGACCGTCACCTGGTACTGCTGCACGAAACCGCCGATGCTCGCCACCTCGGCGACGCCCTGCGCCTTGGTGAGCTGGTAGCGCAGGTACCAGTCCTGCAAGGTGCGCAGCTCGGCCAGCGTCTTGTCCTTGGCCAGCACCGCGTACTGGAACACCCAGCCGACGCCGGTGGCGTCCGGCCCCAGCGTCGGCGTCACCCCCTGCGGCAAGCGGCCGGCCGCCGCGTTGAGGTATTCGAGCACGCGCGAGCGCGCCCAGTAGATGTCGGTGCCGTCATCGAAGATTACATAGACGAACGAGGCGCCGAAGAAGGAGAAGCCGCGCACCACCTTCGATTTCGGCACCGAGAGCATGGCGGTGGTGAGCGGATACGTGACCTGGTCCTCGACCACTTGCGGCGCCTGGCCGGGCACTTCGGTATAGACGATCACCTGCACGTCGGAGAGGTCGGGCAGCGCGTCGAGCGGCGTCTTCACCAGCGCATGGACGCCGCCGAGTATGGCGGCGAGCGTGCCGAGCAGCACCAGGAAGCGGTTGCGCGCCGACCAGTCGATGAGAGAGCTCAACATGTCATTTCCTCTTCTCGACCTTGGTGACCACCCACTCGCCGGGCTT
>JAEHDA010000076.1 GCA_016880655.1 Rhodocyclaceae bacterium | reverse complement strand
TCCAGGCCAGCGCGAAGCAGGTCAGCACGATCATCAGGTAGAGCCCATGATCGAGCAGGGTTTCGAGTCGCCCGATCAGTCCGGACGCGGCACCCGCGCGGCGCAGTTCATCCGCGATGGCATTCTTCTGCGAGATGTAGATCGCCAGGTACGCCGCATCGATCAGGAACAGCAACAGGAAGCTCATCAGCTTCCTGGTCAGCGAATTCCAGAAGGTGCGTTCGGTCCAATCGTAGACTTGCCAGAACAGTTCCTTCATTTCTCCCTCCACTCCCGCATTATTCTATTGTGCTCAGTTGGTGGCGGGTTCGCCACCCCACAGGCATCTACCCTTGCTTTCCTTGTCGATTTCCTTCAGCACGCGGTCATGTTCGGCAAGTTCATCGGGCACGGCTCGGACAATGCGCAGCGTCGGCCGGCTGCCCGCGGCGAAGGTCGCGATCTCGGCGGCTGGCTCGTCGAGTTCCATGACCAGGCTTTCCTGGCCGCGTGTCATCGCCAGATAGACTTCCGCCAGCAGTTCGGCATCCAGCAGCGCACCGTGGAACTGGCGGTTGGAGTTGTCGATGCCGTATTCGGAACACAGGGCATCGAGCGAATTGCGCTTGCCCGGTCGCAGGTCGCGCGCCATCTTGAGCGTATCGACCACGCCGGCGCAGATGCGCCGGGCGCTTTCCAGGTCAGGAATGCGCAGCAGGCCGAATTCGACGTTGAGGAACTCCATGTCGAAACTGGCGTTGTGGATCACCAGCTCGGCATCGCGAATGAAGTCGGCCAGCTCCGCCGCGACATCGCCGAACTTCGGTTTGTCGGCGAGGAATTCGTCGGTCAGGCCGTGAATGCGCTGCGCCTCGATCGGCACCTCGCGCTGCGGATTCAGGTAGTGATGCAGGCGACGTCCGGTCGGCTTGCGGTCTACCAGTTCGACGCAGCCGATTTCGACCACCCGGTCGCCGTTCCTCGCATACAGGCCGGTGGTTTCCGTATCGAGAACGATCTGCCTCACGTCAACTTCCCCTCTTCAATTCGATGCCGCGCCGGGCCAGCTCATCGGCGCGCTCGTTTTCCGGATGGCCGGCATGGCCCTTGACCCAAAGCCATTCCACCCGATGCCCCGCCGCCAGTGCATCGAGCGTGCGCCACAGATCCTCGTTCTTCACCGGATCCTTGCCGGCCGTCTTCCAGCCGCGCCGCTTCCAGCCGTGTATCCACTCGGTCATGCCCTTCTGCACATACTGCGAATCGGTATGCACGCGCACTGGAGTCGGCCGCTTCAGCGAACGCAGCGCCTCGATCACGGCGGTCATCTCCATGCGGTTGTTGGTGGTGGCCGGCTCATAGCCGAACAGCTCCTTCTCGCGCTCATTGTGGCGCAGGATCGCACCCCAGCCGCCGGGACCGGGATTGCCGCTGCATGCGCCGTCCGTGTAGATATCCACCGTCTCTGTCATTGATGATCCGTCTTCTGGGTTACCGGCATCAGCGCCTTGGCGCGCGCCAGCCTGTCCTTCCATTTCGGCATCAGGAGCCGCATGCCGTGCACGCGCTTGATGGCCTGGATCACGTACACCGCCCCGCCGATCGGCCACCAGCGGTCGCCCGCAGCATCGAGCCAGCGGAAGCGTTGCAGCCACTTCTCTTGCGTCACCGCGGGCGCATAGCAGCCGAATGCACCCGCATGCGGCTCGAACCCGAGCAGCGCGAACCAGTCCTTCAGGCGCGACACGGAAATGTAGCGGCCGCGCCAGGGCGGCAACTGGTTGCGCCGGGCGAGGCCGCGCCGCGCACCCCACAGGCTGTACGGGTTGAAGCCGGTGATGATGACGCTGCCTTCGGGAACCAGTACGCGCTCCACCTCGCGCAGGATCTGGTGCGGATTGCCGTCGAATTCGAGCACGTGCGGCAGCACCACCAGGTCGACGCTGTTGGCGGCCAGCGGCAGGTGATGCAGGTCCGTGCGCACCTGCACGCCGCCGTTGCGGTCGTCGCAACGGAAGCGGAACGGCATGCGGTTCGCCCGCAGATAGTCGAGCCCCGGCCAGCCGATTTGAACCGCATTGAAGCCGAAGATGTCCACCACAAGCTGGTCGTGCTTGGCCTGTTCCCAGTCGAGCACATAGCGACCCTGTGGAGTGTCCAGCCAATCGGAAAAGCCTTGCGCCGACATTAGAATGCTTGCCTATGGATACTCTGGAAATATTTCCGCTGCCCGCCTTCGAGGACAACTATATCTGGTGCCTGCGCCGCGACGGCAACATTGCAGTCGTCGACCCCGGCGATGCCGTGCCGGTGCTCCGTCACCTCGCCGAGACCGGCGACCGGCTCTGCGCCATCCTCATCACGCACCACCACCACGACCATGTCGACGGCATCGCGGAACTGACCGCCCGCCACCCCGTGCCGGTGTTCGCCCCCGCCGCCGAAGCGATCGCCGGAACCACGCAGCCCGTCACCGGCGGCGGCCATATCGTGCTGCCCGAACTCGGCATCGAATTCGACGTACTCGACGTTGCCGGTCATACACGGGGTCATGTCGCCTATTATCGCCCAGGGTCGTTGTTCTGTGGCGACACCCTGTTCGGCTGCGGCTGCGGCCGCCTGTTCGAAGGCACGGCGGCGCAGCTGCACGATGCCCTGGAGCGTATCGGCGTGCTGCCACGGCTGACTCTTGCGTATTGCGCCCACGAATACACGGCTTCCGGCATCCGCTACGCCCGCGCCGTCGAGCCCGGCAATGCCGCCATCGAAGCGCGCGGTGCCGAAGTCGCTCGACTGCGCGCGCAAGGCCGGCCGACGGTGCCATTCACCATCGCCGACGAACTCGCCACCAATCCCTTCCTTCGCTGTGCCGAGCCCGCCGTTGTCGCCGCGGTGCAAGCCCGGCTCGGACGCATGCCGGCCGGCAAACTGGAAGTCTTCACCGTCCTCCGGGAATGGCGGGACCACTTCTGACATTCCTTCAACATTGAGCCGATCGACCGCTCCCCGTACAATGCCGCCGATGTCGCCTCACCGATTCCTTCTGGCCGCCCTCGGCTGCCTGTCGTTGGTCTGCGCCGCCGCGCAGGCGCAGAGCGACGAACCGCCCGCGCCGCCCGCCGCTTCCACGGCGACCGAGCCGACCCCGCCAGTATCGGCGTTCGACGCGGAACCTCCCAGGCCGGCGCCGCCGGTCGACCAGGAAGTTCGCGAGGGATCGCCACCGCCGCCGACCATCGACCTGACGGTCCCCGCCGACAACCTCTGGCAGCGTATCCGTCATGGCTTCGGCATGCCCGACCTGCATGGTCCGCTGGTGGCCAACCGCCAGGCGTGGTACTTGAATCGCCCCGACTACCTGAAGCGCATCGTCTCGCGCAGCGGCAAGTACCTGCACCATATCGTCGGCGAACTGGAAAAGCGCGGCATGCCGACCGAGCTCGCGCTGCTGCCCATGGTCGAGAGCGCCTTCAATCCCATGGCGGCTTCGAGCGCCCGGGCGCTGGGCATGTGGCAGTTCATTCCCTCGACCGGCAAGACTTTCAAGCTCGACCAGAATTTCTGGCGCGACGAGCGGCGCGACGTCGTTGCCTCGACCAATGCCGCGCTCGACTATCTGCAAACCATCTACGAGATGCACGGTGACTGGCATCTGGCCCTGGCGTCCTACAACTGGGGCGAGCACGCCGTCGCCCGCGCCGTGGCGAAGAACAAGGCCAAGGGGCTGCCGACGGACTACGAGAGCCTCAAGATGCCCAAGGAGACGCAGTACTACGTGCCCAAGCTCCAGGCGTTGAAGAACATCATCGCCCAGCCGGAATTGTTCGGTTTGACCCTCGATCCGCTGCCGAACCAGCCCTACTTCGACACCATCGCGCTGCCCGGGGACATGGACGTGATGGTGGCCGCGAAGCTGGCCGAAATGCCGGTCGACGAATTCATCGCCCTGAATCCGGCCTATCACCGCCCCTTGATCCGCGGCGACAAGGCGACCCAGCTCGTGCTGCCGACCGAAAAGATGCAGACATTCCAGACCAACCTCCAGCTTTACGCCTCGCAGGACAAGCCGCTCGCCCACTGGCGTACCTACAGCCTGAAGCAGGGCGAGAAACTCGACACCGTCGCAGCGCGCTACGGACTTTCCCTGCCCAGGCTCAAGCAACTGAACGGCATCACGCCGCGGGTCAAGATCAAGCCCGGCTTCAACCTGCTGGTACCGGGCCCGGGCGCGCAGATTTCGGACCAGCTCGCCGCCAGCCTGCCGAAAATGCCGACCGAAGGCCGCAAGCCGGCCAAACACGGCAAGAAGAAGGCAGCCGTCAGAGGCACGACGCGGCCGAAGGCGACCGGCAAGCCCGTCACGGGCCGGAAGCGCTAGCGGGCGAGATTCGCCGCGCCGAAGAGCGCCCGGCTGTAGGGATGCTGGGGATTGGCGACCAGCGCCTCGGTGTCGCCCGCCTCGACCACTTCGCCGTCCTTCAGCACCACGATGCGATGGGCCATGGCTCGCACCACCGCGAGGTCATGGCTGATGAAGATGTAGGAGAGGCGGTACTTCCGCTGTAGCCGCGCCAGCAATTGCAGCACCTGCTGCTGGATGGACACATCCAGCGCCGAGGTCGGTTCGTCGAGGATCAGCACGCGCGGCTTGAGGATCAGCACCCGCGCAATGGCGATGCGCTGTCGCTGGCCGCCGGAGAATTCATGCGGATAGCGGCCGAGCACCGACGCATCCAGGCCGACCTCCGCCAGCGCATCGACGACACATTGTTCCCGTTCGGCCTTGCCGAGTTCGGGACGGTGCAGGGCCAGGCCCTCGCCGACGATCTGGCTGATGGTCATGCGCGGCGACAGCGAACCGAAGGGATCCTGGAACACCACCTGGACCTTCGAGCGCAGGGCGCGCATGCCCGCCCGGTCGAAGCCGGCGATGTCCTGCCCCTGAAACACCACCTGCCCGCCGGTCATGCGTTGCAGGCCGAGCATCGCCATGGCCAGCGTGGTCTTGCCGGAGCCGGATTCGCCGACGATGCCCAGCGTTTCGGCCTCGCCCAACTGGAGGCTGATCCGCCGCACCACGACGACGTTGTCGTGGCGCCACCAGCGCCAACCGTCCAGCTTGCGGGGAAACGCTACCTCGACGTCCGAAGCTTGCAGCACGATGGGCGCATCGCTGGCGGTCGGCTCGATTTCCCGGCGCGGCCGGCTTTCGATCAGCATGCGCGTGTAGGGTTG
>JAEHDA010000075.1 GCA_016880655.1 Rhodocyclaceae bacterium | reverse complement strand
GGGCCTGGTCAATTTCAACGAGGATCTCGGCCTGCTCGGCAGCATAAGTTCGCAAGACCTCACCGAGCGCGACCCGAAGGCCGCTCGCGAAGCATTCGATGCCTTCAAGGAACTCGCCACCCGTTTCCCGGAAAGCAAGTACGCGGCCGATGCGCGCCTGCGCATGAGCTACCTCGTCAATGCGCTCGCCTCGCACGAGGTACACGTCGCCGACTACTACATGCGTCGCGGCGCCTATGTGGCGGCGATCAACCGGGCGCAGGCTTCGATCAAGACCTACCCGGATGCGCCGGCCAACGAGCAGGCGCTGGCGGTCATGATCCGGGCCTACGACGCGCTCGGCATGAAGGACCTGCGCGACGACACCGCGCGGGTGATGAAGAAGAACTTCCCGAACAGTCCGCAACTCGACGGCGCAACGCCGAAGAAGACCTCGGCCTGGTGGAAACTCTGGTAAGCCGCTAACCCCGCTGGCGCCGGGCTTCGAACAGGCAGATGCCCGACGCCACCGAAACGTTCAGGCTCTCGACGCTGCCGAACATCGGAATCCGCGCCAGTTCGTCGCAGGTATCCCGCGTCAGCCGCCGCAACCCGGCACCCTCGGCACCCAGCACCCACGCCAAAGGACCCTTCTGGTCGATCGCGTAGAGATCCTTCTCCGCCTCGCCCGCCGCACCGACCACCCACACGCCCTGCTCCTGCAACTCGCGCAGGCTGCGCGCGAGATTGGTCACCATGATATAGGGCACGGTATCCGCCGCGCCGCTCGCCACCTTGATCGCCGTCGCGTTCAAGCCGCAGGCGCGGTCCTTGGGCGCCAACACGGCGTGACATCCCGCCGCATCGGCCACGCGCAGACAAGCACCAAGGTTGTGCGGGTCGGTCACGCCGTCGAGTATCAGCAACAATGCGGATTCGGACAGATTCTCCATCACGTCATCAAGCGTCACGTACTTCGCCGTCGCCGCCACCCGGGCCACCACGCCCTGATGCTTTGCGCCGCCGGCCATTCCGTCCAGCCGCGCCGCCTCGATCGGCAGCATCCGCACGCCGGCCGCCGCCGCCGCCTTGACCAGATCCCGCATCCGGGCATCCTGCCGCCCCTCGGCGACGAAGATCTCCTTCACGTCGTCCGACGCGTGACGCAACTTGGCAGTAACGGCATGGAAGCCGTGGATCAGTCGGGTTTCGGGCATGGGACATCCTTTTGGCGGGCGGCGGAACCTGGGCGCGGAAGGCGCAAGATCACCGCATACATAATTGTAGCGATGCCGGCAGGGTCGAATCTCCTCACATGCCAAAGTATGATTGGCAATCGCAGTTCGGAAAGGAAGGTCACCCCATGTTCAGGGAAAGCATTTCTGCGTTGACCAAGCTCTCGGCGGTGCTGGGTGCGGCGCTGCACGAACGGGATGCCTACACTCGCATGCACAGCGATCGCGTGATGCAGGTGGCCCTGGCGGTCGGACGCAGCGTCGGGCTGGATTCGCAGGAGCTGGCCCGCCTCCATTCGGCGGCACTGCTGCACGACGTCGGCAAGATCGGCATCCCCGACGAGGTGCTGCACAATCCGGGCGTGCTCGATCCGGCGCAACGAACCATCATGCGCAGCCACCCGGAACGGGGCGAGAAGATTCTGCGCACAATCCCCGGCGATGATGCGTTTTTGGTGGCGGACGCCGTCCGTCATCATCACGAGGACTTCGACGGCAGCGGTTATCCGGACAACCTGGGCGGGGAGGATATCCCCGTCCTGTCGCGAATCATTTCAATCGCCGACAACTACGACGCGATGGCCAGCCAGCGGGCCTATCACCGGCCCAGGGATCACGAATACATCATCGGCGTGATGCATGGCGAAAGCGGCCGGAAGCATGACCCTTACCTGTTCGGCAAGTTCCTCGACGTGATCGAGCGCTCGCCGCTGCGGGTGTCGTGACGGCGCAGCGTAGTTGCCGTCAGCTGCGACCCAGCCGTTGCAGCAGGTCGCCCAGGCCGGCTTCCATCTGCCCCGCCTCGGGCAACTGCCCGCTCGGCGTGAAATGATCGACCAGTTGCGGCAATAGTTCGGCAAGCCCTGTCGAGGCATCGCCCTGACTGACGCCAGCCTGTTTCGCGATTTGCGCCAGGGCGTCGTTTCCGAACACCTTGCCGATGTCGCCGGCTGAAATGGCCTGATTCTGGCCGGTGCCCACCCATGATGCCGCCTGCTGCCCGAGCCCGGCCTTCTGGAACTGGTTGAGCAATTCGCCCAGGTTACCGACCGAGCTACCTTGGCCGCCGCCGCCCAGCATGCCACCAAGAACGTTGCCGAGGCCACCCATTCCACCGCCCTGGTTGCCTCCCAGCATGCCGCCGAGCACATTCCCCAAGCCGCCGCCGCCTCCTGACTGCTGTCCGCGGAGCATGGAAAGTACGACCGGCAGCAGCGCCGCAAGCAGCCCCGCATTCATGCCACCGCTCGGCGCCGCCTGATTCTGGCCTTGCCCGAGGGCTCCGCCAAGTACATTGCCAAGAACGCCGTCGAGTAGACCCATATCCGCAACCTCCAGTCGATCCATCGGGTAGAAACCGAGCGCCGATGCTAGCACCCCGCGGCACAACCGCAATTCGCTAGCCCCGCCTATTACTTAGGCGCGACATCCTGGGCAGGAACATGCCGGTCGTGCGTCGGTAGCCTGCGTAGTGTTCAGACAGGTGGCTGTTCTCGAACTTCCGTTCCTCGAACCGGGCGGCGTGGTAGTACAGGACTCCCATCATGAACGCAGTCAGGTAGAGCCAAACGTCGTTTGCCGCCACGGCCATGCCGAAATAGGCCATGAGATAGGAAAGATAGAAGGGATGACGCACGTAGCCATACGGCCCGACCATGTAGATATGTACTGGAGCGTCCTCCGAGAACGCAAGGGTCAGCTTGCGCGCGCTCGTTATCCTGACGCAGTGCCAGAACAGCAGCAGGCCAAGAACCACCAGCAGGTTTCCGGCCCAATAGTTGGGCGAATCGAATGCCATGCTGGCGTTCACGAGCAACATCAACTGAATGATCCAGCTGGCCACGGCGCTCACCCGGAGGGCGTCATAGCCCGAGGTAAGGCTTTCTCCCGAGCGAAAGGCGCCAAACACGCTCCAGGCAAAGCTGGCGATGGCCGCTACGGACAGCGCAACGGTGAGGACAACTGGATTCATGAACTTTCCCGCAGGGAATCCGATGACATCATGATGAGAGTATAAGACGAATGCTGGAGTCTCCGCACCATGACGGCATTGGCGACACGCCCATTTCCGCGGGCCACAAGAGATCATTTCCGCAGCCGATGCATCCATCGATGCGCATATCGTGTAATACTTTCGGCTAACTACATTACCAATACTGCTATGTTTTTTAATCCATTTCCAAGTCAAGGTTAATGACGGAAACCCTGTTCATGATCCACGGCATGTGGGGCGGTCCGTGGTTTTGGGAAAACTACACGCGGTACTTCGGCGCCAAGGGGTATTCCTGCGTGGCGACCACGCTCCCCTATCACGATGTGGACCCGCGGGGCGCCCCCGACCCAAGGCTGGGAACCACCGGCCTGCTTGACTACGCCGATGCGCTCGAGAAAGAGATAAGGGAATTGCCGGAGCGTCCGATCCTGGTCGGCCACTCCATGGGCGGCCTGCTTGCCCAGCTACTGGCCAGCCGCGGTCTGGCCAAAGCGGCGGTGCTGTTGACACCGTCCGCACCGGCCGGAATCGTCACCTTGCGGCCTTCCCTGATCAGAAGCTTCTGGTCGTCCCACATGACATGGGGATTCTGGCGCAAGCCGTTCCGCCAGACCTTTGGCGAAGCCGTCTACTCGATGATGCACCTGCTGCCCGAAAACCAGTGGCGGCCGCTCTACAACAGCCTGGTATTCGACTCCGGACGCGCGGTGCTGGAGATTGGCCACTGGTACCTCGACCCGCAGCACGCTTCCCGCGTCGACGCCGCGAAGGTAACCTGCCCTGTGCTGGTCATCGCCGGCGCAGAGGACAGGATCACTCCCGCTTCCGTGGTCAGGCAGGTGGCGAAAAAATATGGCGCCGAGTACAAGGAGTTCCCGGGCCACGCCCACTGGATCGCAGGCGAGCCCGGCTGGGAGGAAGTCGCGGACTACGTCGCCGCCTGGCTGGAACGGCTGGCGGAAGAAGACCGCTGACGCTTCCGCCGGCTAGCGCGCCCGTCGCTTGCCCGGCTTCGTTCCCTGCTTCGCGCCCATTTCCTGCGCGGCGGTTTCCGGCACCAGACGAAAGTCGATCTTGTTCTGGTCCATATCCACTCGCGCCAGCTGTACGCGGACCCGATCCGAAAGCCTGAATCGCCTGCCGGTCCGCTCGCCGACCATGGCATGCGCCTTCTCGTCGAAATGGAAGTAGTCCTGGCCGAGTTCGGAAACATGTACCAGTCCTTCGACGAACACATCGTCGAGCGCAACAAAAATCCCGAACGGCACCACCGCCGAAATGCTGCCTTCAAAGTCTTCGCCAATGCGATCTTGCATGTAGAAGCACTTCAGCCAGGCCTCCACCTCGCGCGTCGCCTCGTCGGCACGCCGTTCCGTCGCGGAGCAGTGCAAGCCGATGTCGCTCCAGTCGCCAGGCTCATATCGGCGTACCGCCACGGCTGACTTTATGGCGCGATGGATCAGCAGGTCGGGATAACGCCGGATCGGCGAAGTGAAGTGGGTATAGCTCTCGTAGGCCAGGCCGAAGTGTCCCACGTTGTCCGGGCTGTAGATGGCCTGGCGCAGTGAACGCAGCATGACCGTTTGCAGGAGCTGCTTGTCGGGTCGGCCCTGAATCTTCTCGATGAGCTTGGCGTAGTCCTTGGCGTGCGGCTCCTCGCCGCCCCCCAGGTCGAGGCCGAAAGTGCCGAGGAAGTCGCGCAGCTTGAGCAGCCTCTCCGGCGTCGGCCCCTCGTGGATGCGGTAGAGCGCGGGATGCTCGCGCTCCTTGAGGAAATCGGAGGCACAGACGTTGGCCGCCAGCATGCATTCCTCGATCAGGCGGTGGGCGTCGTTGCGCTCGTAGGGTTCTATCTTCTCGATCTTGCCGTTGTCGTCGAACACCATGCGCGTTTCGACGGTCTCGAAGTCGATGGCGCCGCGCACCTGGCGCGCCTTGACGAGCAAGCGGAACAGGGCGTCGAGGTTTTCCAGGTGCGGCAACAGCGCATCGAGCTTCTTGCGCGTCCTCGCGTCGCGGTCGTACAGAGCCGCCGCGACCTCGGTGTAGGTGAGCCGCGCATGCGACCACATCACCGCCGGATAGAAGCGGTATTGCTTGATCTCGCCGCTGCCGGAGAGCTGCATGTCGCAGGCCATGCACAAGCGCTCGACGTTCGGATTCAGCGAACACAGGCCATTGGAGAGCTTCTCGGGCAGCATCGGAATCACGCGGCGCGGGAAGTACACCGAGTTGCCGCGATCATAGGCATCCTGGTCGAGCGCGCTGCCGGGCTGCACGTAATGCGAAACATCCGCGATCGCGACGATCAGCCGAAAGCCCTTGCCCTGCCGTTCGCAGTAGACGGCGTCATCGAAGTCCCGCGCCGTCTCGCCATCGATGGTTACCAGCGGCAGTTCGGTCAGATCCTCGCGGCCCTTCCAGTCGGACTTGCGGACTTCGTCGGGCAGCTTCTTCGCCTCGGCCAGCACGGCCTTGGAGAACTCGAACGGCAGATCGTGCTTGCGCAGCGCGATTTCGATTTCCATGCCCGGATCGGCGAAGTTGCCGAGCACCTCGACCACGCGGCCGATCGGCTGCGACTGCTTCGAAGGCTGCTCGACCAGCTCGACCACCACCACCTGCCCCGGCTGCGGCTTGAGACTCCGCTTGTCCGGCGGCGAAAGCAGGATGTCCTGGCTAATGCGCTTGTTCTCGGCGACGACGAACCAGACGCCATGCTCCTGATGCACCCGACCAACGACGCGCGCATTGGCGCGCTCGGTCACTTCGACGATCTTGCCTTCCGGCCGCCCCTTGCGGTCCATGCCGACGACGCGCGCGATGGCACGGTCGCCGTGCAGCACCTTGGCCATCTCCTTCTCGGGCAGGAAGAGATCGGCGGCACCCTTTTCGTCCGGCACCAGGAAGCCGAAGCCGTCCGGGTGGCCTTCGACGCGGCCGCGGATCAAGTCGGCCTTGTCCGGGATCAGCCAGTCGCCGCGCCGGTTCTGCAAGAGCTGTGCATCGCGCGCCATCGCACCGAGGCGGCGGCCGAAATCGGTCTGTTCCTCGGGCTTGATGTCGAGCAGTTGGCAAAGCCGCTCGACGGCCACCGGAACACCCTGCTCGGCAAGGACTTGCAGGATGTACTCGCGGCTCGGCAGCGGGTAATCGTACTTCGCCAATTCCCGCTCCAGCATTGGATCGGCACGGCGAATCTCGGAAAGTTTTCCGCCCTTGGCGGGCGGACTACGCTTGTTTGACAATTGACATTTTTCCTTTAGAATCCGCGCCTCTTGTCGCCTGCCCAGGTGGCGGAATTGGTAGACGCACTAGTTTCAGGTACTAGCGGGTAACTCCGTGGAGGTTCGAGTCCTCTCCTGGGCACCACAGCAACAAGATCGCGAGGACCGCATCATAGCTTTTCGAGGCTTGATGCGGTTTTTTCTTGTCCGCCCCGGCAGTCAATCGCCATACCCCGCGCTGACGACGCCGCTGCTCACCCATTGCCCAGCTTCGGTTTCGCTGATGCCGCAGGTGCCGAGAACTGCCCGCCAGTCCTGTCCCGACACGGACACCGACGCGGGCCTTGCATTGGGGAACGCCGAGAAGCGCGGCGCGGCCGCAGCCTGTAGCACCTCGTCTTGCACCCGATACACGTTGCGCGCAGCGAGATGCGGATGCGAAACGGCCTGGTGCGGGTCGAGCACCGGAGCAAAGCAGGCATCGCTACCGTCGAAGACCCGGCACCAATGCGCTTGCGGCTGGCTCCCGAACAACGTCTCAAGCCGCTCCCGTGCGACCGGCCAGGCGGCACGATCCATGGGATTTGCGAAGGCCGGGTCGTCGGCTAGCGCAAGCCGCGCCAACAATTCGGCGTGGAACCGCGGTTCGAGCGAACCGACGCTAACGTAGCGGCCGTCCGCACAACGGTAAGTGCCATACCAGTACGGGCCGTCGAGCAGGCCCTGGCCGCGTTCGGTCGGCATGGCGCCGCTCGCGTTCAAGGACAGCAGCAGGTTCATGAGATTGGCGCTGCCGTCGACCACCGCCGCATCGATCACCTGCCCTTCGCCACCCGCCTTCGCATGCAGGATGCCTGCGAGGATACCGAGCGCCAGATACAGCGCACCGCCGCCGAGATCGCCGACCAGTGTCGGCGGCGCCAGCGGCGCCTCGCCTGGTTGGCCGGCATACCAGAGCGCGCCCGAGAGCGCGATGTAGTTGATGTCGTGCCCCGCGCGCTGCGCCAGCGGACCATCCTGGCCCCAGCCGGTCATGCGGCCGTAGACGAGCTTCGGTTGGCAGGTGAGGCAAACATCCGGGCCGAGCCCAAGCCGTTCCATCGCGCCGGGCCGCATGCCTTCAATCAGCGCATCGCAACTTTC
>JAEHDA010000074.1 GCA_016880655.1 Rhodocyclaceae bacterium | reverse complement strand
GGCAGCATGCCGCCGGGGAAGACGTGTTGCTGGATGAAGTCGGTGCCGCGCCGGTAGGCGGAGAACAGGTCGTCGCGGATGGTGATGCTCTGGACCACGGCGCGGCCACCGGGCTTCAGCGCCCGGGCGACGGTCTGGAAATAGCTCGGCCACCAGCGTTCGCCGACCGCCTCGAACATCTCGATCGAGACGATGTGATCGTAACGCTCCGTGGTGTCGCGGTAGTCCTGCAGGCGAAAGTCAGCCGCGGCGACACGCCTCCTGGCCCAGTCCAGTTGGGCCGGCGAGAGTGTGAGTCCGGTGATGTTCAGGCCGGCGTCGACTGCCATTTCGGCGAAGCCACCCCAGCCGCAGCCGATCTCGAGCACGCGCTGGCCGGGCTGTGCGCCCAGGCGGCGCAGGATGCGGCGGTACTTGGTGCGCTGCGCGCTCGCGAGGTCGGCGCCGTCGGCATGGATCGCGCTCGAATAGCTCATGGTCTCGTCGAGCCACTGGCGGTAGAACTCGTTGCCGAGGTCGTAGTGCGCCATGATGTTGCGCTTGCTGCCGGCGCGGCTGTTGCGGTTCAGCCAGTGCCGCAAGCGCGCGGCCAGCAGTGCGCGCCAGGAGCCATACACCGCGCGGCTCAGCACGTCGCGGTTCTTCGCCAGCAGCGTGAGCACCGTGGTGACATCCGGCGAATCCCATTGGCCGTCGATGTAGGCTTCGGCAAGGCCGATGTCGCCACGTGCCAGCACCGCGCCGAACATCGCTTCGTCGTGCACCTGCAGCGTGACGCAGTGCTCACCTGCGCCGAACAGGTGGGCGGTGTTGTCGGGCAGACGGACTTCCAGCAGGCTGTCGCGCAGGCCTTCGAGCATCTTGAACACCAGACGCGTATCACGGGTGAGCGACGGCGCACCGCTCAGGGTGAGTGTGTTGTTCATTTGGAGGTCTCCTCGATGGGTCGGGGTTGGGGTTGGAGTTTTGTGTGCGCGCCGACGAAGGGCACGCCCTTGATCCAGAGCTTCAGCGCCTGCCAGTGGATGCGGGCCATCACGCCGACGGTGAGCAGCGGCATGCGCAGGAAGGCGGCGAGCAGGGCCGGTGCATTCAATGCCTGCGTGCGGCCGCTGATCACGGTGAGCAGTAGCGGGCCGGCCGCGTCGCCGTCGTCGACATAGTCGATGTGGACGACGACGCGCTGCTCGCGAACGAGGAAGCGGAAGCGATAGCCGCCTTCGACCTCGCAGAAAGGCGAGACATGGAATTGCTTGTCCGCTGTCAGTTCCTGACGGTCGCGCAGCGGCGTGCGGTCGGGGTTGAAGAGCAGGTAGTCGTGGCGGCCGCCGAAGGTGTTGTTCACCTCAGCCAGCACAGCGATCAGCGCGCCCTCGCGGTCATGGCAGTACCAGAAGCTGACCGGGTTGAAGACGTAGCCGAGCACGCGCGGGAAGGTCTGCAGCACGACCTCGCCGTCGTCGGGCAGGCCGTGCCGGCGCAGCAGTGCCTGTATCCACGGCAGCAGCGGGCTGCCGTCGCGCGGGCCGTGATCCTTCTGATGAAAACTCATCAGGCCCGGCCGGTCGATGCGTAACAGCGCGTTGTCGGCCTCGGTCAGCCGCGCGAGCGGCAGGCGGACGAAGAACACCGGATAGGCGAAGGCATTCACCGCCGGGCGCAGGCGGCGGTGCATGACGTGGCCGATGAGCAGGGACGGCTTCATGGTGTGCTCAGGCGACTGCCAGGTCGCGCGTTGCAGTCGCCGCGCCCTGCCAGGGGGCCAGTACACCCAGGCCGTTGGCAACGCGCAGCGCCGACTTGAGGCCGTCCTCGTGGAAGCCGTAGCTGCCCCAGGCGCCGGCCAGCCAGAGGCCATGCTCGCCCTGGACCGCGGCGAGGCGCTGCTGGGCGGCGATGGCCGGGCCGTCGAAGATCGGGTGGTCGTAGTCGAACTCGGCAATGACTTGCGCCGGATCCGGTTCGCGCGCGGGGTTGAGCGTGACCACCACCGGCGCGGCGAAGGGCAGCGGCTGCAGGCGGTTGATCAGGTAGGAGACGGCGACCGGCTGGTCGCCCATTTCACCGCTGCCGGCAAAGTAGTTCCAGGCCGACCAGAGCTTCTCGTCGCGCGGCAGCAGCGCACGGTCGGTGTGCAGGATGGCGCGGTTGGGCTGGTAGCGGATCGCGGCGAGCACTTCGCGCTGCGCGTCGCTGGCCGCGCCGCCGGCGATGGCCAGCGCCTGGTCGCTGTGGCAGGCGAGCACGACCTGGTCGAAGTCCTCGACGCCGTGGGCGTGATGGACGCGCAGGCCGAGGGCGGTTCGTTCGACGCGCCGGATCGGACAGGCGAGGCGGACATCGTCGAGCTGCGCGGCCAGCTTGCGCACGTACTCGCGGCCGCCGCCCTTGACCGTGCGCCACTGCGGGCGGTCGAAGACTTGCAGCAGGCCGTGGTTCCGGCAGAAGCGGATGAAGGTGGCGAGCGGCATGTCGAGCATCTGGCCGGTCGGGCAGGACCAGATGGCGGCGGCCATCGGCAGCAGGTACCAGTCGGAGAAGGCTGCCGAGTAGCGGTTTTCAGTGAGGTAGTCGCGCAGGCTGCGGCGGTCGTCGGCATGGGCGTCCAGCCACGCCTGACTTTCGCGGTTGAAGCGCAGGATGTCGGACAGCATGGCCCAGAACTGCGGACGCAGCAGGTTGCGTTTCTGGCCGAACACCGTGGCCAGGCTGCTGCCGGCCCATTCGAGGTCGGGGTTCTCCAGGCTGACCGCGAAGGACATCTCGGTTTGCACGCTCTCGACGCCGAGCAGGGCGAACAGCGCGATCAGGTTCGGATAGGTGCGGTCGTTGTAGACCAGGAAGCCGGTATCGACCGGGTGGGTCATGCCTTCCAGCGTCACGTCGACCGTATTGGTGTGGCCGCCGAGATAGTCGGCCGCCTCGAACAGGGTCACGTCGTAACGGCGGGAGAGAAGCCAGGCGCTGGCCAGGCCGGAAATGCCGGCGCCGATGACGGCAATGCGCTGGCGGCGGGGGGCGATATCGATCCAGGCGTCTCGTTTCATGTTGGAGTCCCTGTCATAATGTCCTAGACAAACTGCACGTTTGTTCGTAACATAGCGACGAAAATTGGCTATGTCAACACTTTGTCTAATATTTGTTCAAGACAAACATGAATACACTGACCTACAACATTGCGGCCGTCGAGCGCGATACCGGGCTGTCCAAGGATGTGCTGCGCATGTGGGAGCGCCGCTACGGCTTCCCGACGCCGGAGCGGGACGGCAATGGCGATCGCCTGTATTCGGCCGACCAGGTCGACCGGCTAAGGCTGATCAAGCGCCTGATGGACCTGGGCCACCGGCCCGGCAAGCTGATCGCGACGCCCTACGAGGAGCTGGCGGCGCTGGCGCCGCGCCGCATGGCGGCCAGCCCGGCCGTGCCGGAGGAGCACGCCCCCGAACTCGACGAGTTGATCGATCTGGTCCGCCGCCACGAGGGCGGCGCCTACCTGCAGGCCATGCAGCAGCGGCTGGCCCGCCAGGGATTGCAGCGTTTTGTTCAGGACACCGTGTCGCCGCTCGCCCACCGGGTCGGCGAGGCCTGGGAACAGGGAACGCTGGAAGTGTTCGAGGAACACCTGTTCACCGAACTGACCAAGCGCCTGCTGCGCCAGTCCATCACCAGCCTGCCGGCCGGCAACCGGCCGCGCATCCTGCTCACGACCCTGCCCGGCGAGCAGCACCTGCTGGGCCTCCTGATGGCCGAGACGCTGTTCGCGCTGGAAGGCGCCGGGTGCATTCCGCTCGGCACGCAGACGCCGCTGCTGGAAATCGGCCGCGCCGCCAGCGCGCACCAGGCCGACGTGGTCGCCCTCTCCTTCTCGGCCGCCTTTCCGGCCCGGCAGATCCCGGCGCTGCTGCTGCAACTGCGCATGGGCCTGCCCGGGGAGATCGAGTTGTGGGCCGGCGGCTCAGGCGTGGCGCGGATCGACGACACCGACGGCGTGCTACTGATGCCGACGCTCGATAGTGCCGTGCGCGCACTGGCGGCGTGGCATGCAAGCCACACCTGACTGTGCCATTTGGCAACAGAAGACGTCCGTTCGTCCTAATCCCGCTTTATTTCCGGCCTATATCTGTCGTAATAGCAGACATGGCAGTACAACGAGGTACGGAAGCATGACCCGCAGCGCGCACATCGACCAGAACGGCAACGAGAACGCCGCCCTGGCGATAGGCAAACTGGTCCACGCCGCGATGCTTCGGGGACTCTGGATCGGTCGAACGGTCAGGATCGGCACGGTGCGCGGCATCGTCATCGGCTACAACATCGCGCGCGACGGCGATTATCCCGGCACCCGGTTTCCGCTGCTGGTGAAGACCGAACTCGGCACCGCCAAGTTCGGCCTCGATGAAGTGATGCCGGCCTGAACCCGGGCCGGCCGGGTACTTACGCCAGCGCCTTGAGCGCGGCGGCGTAATCAGGCTCCGTCTTGATTTCATCCACGAGCTGCGAGTAGACGACCTTGTCATTCTCGTCGAGCACGACCACCGCACGCGCAGTGACACCGGCCAGCGGGCCGCTGGTGATCTCGACGCCGTAATTCTTCATGAACTCGCGACCGCGCATCGTCGACAGATGGGCGACGTTCTTCAGCCCTTCGGTGGCGCAGAAGCGCCCGGCGGCAAACGGCAGGTCGGCCGAGATCACCAGTACGACGGTGTTGGCCAGCTTGCCGGCCTCTTCGTTGAAGCGGCGGGTCGAGGTCGCGCAGACGGCGGTGTCGAGGCTGGGCACGATGTTCAAGAGCTTGCGCTTGCCCGCATACGTCTTCAGCGTTGCATCGCTGAGGTCGCCTGCGACCAGTGAGAAATCGGACGCGCGGTCGCCCGCCTTGGGAAACTTGCCGGCCACTTCGATCGGGTTGCCGCCGAGGGTTACTGTTGCCATATCGAACTCCTGTTATTGGGGGTGAAGACGCCTTTTCTTCTGGCGCTGACGCACTGTGCCACGGCATGCCCGCGGCAGCAACCCCGTCGTCGACAGGGCGACCTTTGGTGCAAACTATCGCCATGAACGACGAATCCTTTCCGATCCGCTATGTCGAACCCGTGTTCCGCCCGCCCAGCGAGGCGGAGTCGCTGATCATTCCGCTCACCGACGGCTGCTCGTGGAACCGCTGCACCTTCTGCGAGATGTACACCGCGCCGCAGAAGGCCTTCCGCGCCCGCGACGAAGCGGAAACGCTGGACGCCATCCGCCGCTGCGGCGAGATCTACGGCGACCGCGTCAAGCGCGCTTTCCTGGCCGACGGCGATGCGCTGATGCTGCCCGAGCGGCGCCTGATGAACGTGCTGGAAGCGATCCGGACGCACCTGCCCGGCGTGCGCCGCATCTCCGCCTACTGCCTGCCGCGCAACCTGGCGAAAAAGTCAGCCGTGGCGGTACGCCACCTCGCCGAGGCCGGCCTGACCATGGCCTACGTCGGCGCCGAGTCGGGCGACGACGAAGTGCTGGCGCGTGTCAGCAAGGGCGAGACGCAGGCGTCGACGCTGGCCGCCCTCGACAAACTCGGCGCGGCCGGCATCACGCGCTCCGTGATGATCCTCAACGGCCTCGGCGGCAAGGCGCTCTCCGAGCAGCACGCCGAGCATTCCGCCGACCTCGTCAACGCCGCGCAGCCCGAGTACCTGGCAACGCTGGTGGTCAGCTTCCCGAAGGGCGAGGAGCGGCTGCGTGCCGGTTTCTCCGGCTGGGAGCCGCTGTCGGTGGTCGAACTGATGCGGGAGATGGAACGCTTCCTGTCGCGTCTCGAACTGAAGCGCACCGTGTTCCGCAGCGACCACGCCTCCAACTGGCTGGTGCTCAAAGGCACGCTGGGTGCGGACAAGCAACGACTCCTCGACCAGTTGCGCACGGCGATCACCGACCCAGAGCACGCGCGGCTGCGGCCGGCCTGGGCGAGGGGGCTGTAAGGGTCTGTAGAATCGCCGCATGAACTATCAGATCATTCCCGTCACCGCCTTCGCCCAGAACTGTTCGCTGATCTGGTGCGAGGAAACGAAGCAGGCTGCCGTGGTCGACCCCGGCGGCGACATCGAGGACATCGTCGCCGCGGCCGCGCGCCACGGCTTGTCGATCGTGAAAATCCTGCTCACCCACGGCCACATCGACCATGCGGGCGGTGCCGCCGAGATGGCGGCACGACTGGCGATTCCGATCGAGGGCCCGCAGCGCGGCGACGATTACTGGATACGCCAATTGGCCGAGCAGGCGCGGATGTTCGGCTTTCCGGGCAGGTGCTCGCCTTTCACGCCCGACCGCTGGCTGGAGGGCGGCGATACGGTGAGCTTCGGCAACGTCGTGCTGGAGGTGATCCACACGCCCGGCCATACGCCGGGCCACGTGGTGTTCTTCCATCGCCCCTCGAAGCTGGCACTGGTGGGCGATGTGCTGTTCGCCGGTTCGATCGGCCGCACCGATTTTCCGGGCGGCAACCACGGCGACCTGATCCGTTCGATCCGGCAGGGTTTATGGCCGCTGGGTGAGGAGGTGGAATTCATCCCCGGCCACGGGCCGATGTCCACCTTCGGCGAGGAACGGAGAAGCAATCCGTTCGTCGCCGACGGCGTTTAGCGCAATTTACTTCTTCAGGGAATCCCTGATTTCCCGCAGCAGCACGACGTCTTCCGGGGGCGGCGGCGGCTCGGCCGGCGCCGCGGCTTCTTCGCGCTTCAGCCGGTTCATCTGCTTGACCATCAGGAAGATGATGAAGGCGAGGATGATGAAGTTGAGCGCAATGGTGATGAAGCTGCCATAGGCGAACACGGCGCCCGCCTTCTTCGCCTCGACCAGGGTCGTGGCGGTCTGGCCGGACAGGGCGATGAAGTAGTTGTTGAAATCCAGGCCGCCGAAGATCTTGCCGACGACCGGCATGATCAGGTCGCCGACGATGGAATCGACGATCTTGCCGAAAGCGCCGCCGATGATGACGCCAACCGCGAGGTCCATCACATTGCCCTTGACGGCAAACTCCTTGAACTCCTGTACGAATCCGCTCATTGCCTTCTCTCCTTTCAGGTTTCTGCTAGGCTGGGGAACTCTAGCAAACTTTCATATCCAGAGCTCATAGCCATGAAAGCAATTAAGTTAGCCGCAATTGCGCTGGGCATCGTCATCGTCCTGCTGATCGGCGCCGTCGCGCTGCTGCTGGCGATGTTCGACTCGGCGCGCATCAAGGCCGAACTGGCCGATGCCGTGCAGACAAGAACGCAGCGTACGCTGAAGATCGACGGCGACCTTGGCCTTTTCTTCTGGCCGAACGTTGGCATCAAGGTCGGCAAGACCTCGCTGTCCGAATTCAAGGGCGCGCAGGAGTTCGCCGGCATCGACGGTGCGCGGATCTCGGTCGCCGTGCTGCCGCTGCTGTCGAAGAGGGTCGTCGTCGAGGCCATCGAACTCGACGGCGCCCGGGCGACGCTCGTCAAGCGCAAGGACGGCACGCTCAACATCGACGACCTGGCCGCCAAGGAAGCGGAGCAGGCGCCCAGGGCGGAGCAGCCCGCCGGCCCGGCCACCCCCGTGCAGGTGGACATCGCGGCGGTGAAGATCAGCAACGCGAACCTCACCTGGCGCGACGAGCAGAGCGGCGAGACCTCGACGCTCTCGGGCTTCGATTTCACCACCGGCCGCATCGTCGGCGATACCGGCAGCCAGGCCTGGGCGGTCGATGCGCTGAACCTGTCCGCCGCAGGCAAGAGCGGTGCCGATACCGTCGCGCTGAAGCTGGCGATTCCGAAGCTGGCGCTGGCCGGCGATGCGGCGCGCACGCTGACGCTCGACAAGATCGAGGGCAGCCTGGACCTTGCCAGCCCGAAGATGCCGATGAAGACGCTCAAGCTGCCGCTGGCCGGCCATCTGCGCGCGGAGCTGGCGAAGGAGTCGGCCAAGGGTGCGCTGTCGACACGCTTCGACGAATCGGCCATCGCGCTCAAGTTCGACATCGCGAAGTTTTCGCCACTGGCGCTGGGCTTCGATCTCGACGTCGACCGCCTCAATGTAGACAAGTACCTGCCGCCCGAGAAGCCCGCCGCCGGCAAGGCGGCCGACGGTGGCAAGGGTGGCGTGGCGAAGGAAGAGAAGATCGACCTCTCCGCCCTCAAGGGCCTCGACGTGCACGGCACCGCCCGCATCGGCCAGTTCCAGGTCAAGAACCTCAAGGCTGCCGACATCAAGGCGAGGATCGCCCTGGCCGGCGGCAAGCTCGACGTGGCGCCGCACAGCATGAATCTTTACGGCGGCTCGCTCTCGGGCGCGCTGTCGGTGAATGCCCAGGGCAACGCGGTCGCGCTGCGCGAGAACCTCAGCGGCATCAGCGTGAACCCGCTGCTCAAGGACCTTGCCGACCAGGACCTGATCGAGGGCCACGGCGACGTGCGCCTCGACGTAACGACGCGAGGCGACACGGTGACGGCGATGAAGCAGGCAGTCGACGGCAGCGCCGCGGTGGCGCTCAAGGATGGCGCGCTCAAAGGCATCAATCTCGCCCAGTCCTTCCGCGAGTTGAAAGCCGTGTTCTCGCGCAAGGAGGACTCGGTCCAGAAGGCCAGGTCGACCGACAAGACCGACTTCTCGGAACTGACCGCATCGTTCAAGATCGCCGATGGCGTGGCGCACAACGACGACTTCGCGGCCAAGACGCCCTTCCTGCGCCTCGGCGGTGCGGGCGACATCGACATCGGCAGGAGCCGCCTCGACTACGTGCTCAAGGCCACCGTGGTCGAGACCTCGGGCGGGCAGGGCGGCAAGGAACTGGAGCACCTGCGCGGCGTGACCGTGCCGGTGCGCGCCAGCGGACCGTTCGACCAGCTTGCCTACCAGATCGAGTTCGGCTCGATCTCCGCCGAGGGCGCACTCAAGGCAAAGCTCGACGAAAAGAAGAAGGAAGTACGCGAGGACTTGAAGAAGAAGGCCCGCGAGGAGCTGATGAAGGGCCTGTTCGGCAAGTAGGGATCAGGCCAGCCGCAGGGTTTCGCACAGCGGTTCGGCCGGATGGTGGAAGGCCACCGGCCCGTCGGGCTTGGCGTTCACAAACTGGAAGACGAAGGGATCCTTCGAGGCGAGTATTTCCTGCGAAGTGCCTTCCGCCACCAGCACGCCGTCGTTGATGAAGTAGGCGTAGTCGGCCACCGTCAGCGACTCCATGACGTCGTAGCTGACCACGATCGAAGTGACAGCGAGCGCGTCGTTGAGCGAGCGGATCAGGTGCGCGATGACGTTGAGCGAAATCGGGTCGAGGCCGGCGAAGGGCTCGTCGTACATGATCAGCTGCGGGTCGAGCGCAATCGAGCGCGCCAGCGCCACGCGCCGCGCCATGCCGCCCGACAGATCGTTCGGCATCAACCGGCTGGCCCCGCGCAGCCCGACCGCATGCAGCTTCATCAGCACCAGGCGGTGGATCAGGTCTTCGGGCAGGTCGGTCCGCTCGCGCATCGGGAAGGCAATGTTCTCGTAGACGCTGAGGTCGGAGAACAGCCCGCCGGCCTGGAACATCATGCCCATCCCGCGGCGCAGCGCGTAGATGCCGTCGTTGTCCAGTTCGTTGACGACCTTGCCGTTCACCCGCACCGTGCCGCGCTGCGGCTTGACCTGGCCGCCGATCAGCTTGAGCAGCGTGCTCTTGCCGGAACCGGAGACGCCGAGGATGGCGACCACCTTGCCGCGCGGCACGCGCAGGCTCAGGCCGCGCAGTACGCGGTTGTCGCCGTAGGCGAAGTGGATGTCCTCGATCTCGATAATGTTTTCGTCGGCCATGGCCCGGATTTTCTCAGACTTGGGGCCGGCATGCCAGAATGACGCCATGCGTTTTGGCATCGACCTCGGCGGCACCAAAATCGAAATCGTCGCGCTGGACGGCAATGGCGGCGAACGATTGCGTCGACGCGTCGCGACGCCGCGCGGTGACTATCCTGCCACGGTCGCCGCGATCGTCGACCTGGTCAAGACGGCCGAGAACGAGCTCGGGCTGCGTGGCACGGTGGGCATCGGCATTCCCGGCGCCGAATCGCGCGTGACCGGTCTGATCAAGAACGCCAACTCGACCTGGCTGATCGGCCAGCCGCTGCGCCGCGACCTCGAAGCTGCGCTGCAACGCGCAGTGCGCATCGACAACGACGCCAACTGCTTTGCGCTCTCCGAGGCCGTCGATGGCGCGGCCGGCGGCGCCGAGGTGGTGTTCGGCGTCATCCTCGGCACGGGAGTCGGCGGCGGCATCGTCGTCCGCGGCCAGACGATCGTCGGCGCCAATGCCATCGCAGGCGAGTGGGGCCACAACCCGATGCCGGGCGAACATCATCAGCGGGAGTGCTATTGCGGCCGGCGCGGCTGCATCGAGCTCTATCTTTCCGGACCGGGCATGGCGCGCGACCACAAAGTCAGCCGTGGCGACACGCCGAGTGCGGAGCAGATCGTCGCCGGCGCGGCGGCCGGCGACTCCGAATGCGAGGCGACGCTGGACCGGTACGAGCATCGCCTCGCCCGCGCGCTGGCGCAGGTGATCAACATCCTCGACCCAGACGCGATCGTGCTCGGCGGCGGGCTGTCGAACATCGACCGCCTCTACGAAGACGTCCCCGAACTGTGGCGCGCACACGTGTTCTCCGACCACGTCGCGACGCGCCTGCTGAAGAACCGCCACGGAGATTCTTCAGGCGTTCGCGGCGCCGCCTGGCTATGGGAGGCTGCGTGAACCCGTGGCTGCGCGTGTTCGCGCCCTTTGCGGTGGGCTATTTCCTGTCCTACCTGCTGCGCAACGTCAATGCCGTCATCGCCCCCGAGCTGACGCGCGATCTTGCCCTCTCGGCCGCGGATCTCGGCCTGCTGACTTCCGCCTACCTGCTGGCCTTCGGCACCTTCCAGCTGCCGCTCGGCCTGCTGCTCGACCGCTACGGCCCGCGCAAGGTGGAGGCGAGCCTGCTCGTCGTTGCCGCGCTGGGCGCGCTGGCATTCGCGTCGAGCGGCAGCCTGCCCGGACTGACGGGCGGACGGGCGCTGATCGGGCTCGGCGTCTCCGCCTGCCTGATGGCGAGCTTCAAGGCCTTCTCGCTGTGGTTCCCGGCCGAGCGCCAGGCGTCGCTCAATGCCGCCGTAATGGCGGCAGGCGGCCTGGGCGCGCTCACCGCGACCACGCCGATCGGCTGGGCACTGCCGCTGCTCGGCTGGCGCGGCATCTTCGTCGTCGCGGCCGTGCTGGCCATGCTGGTCGCCGGACTGATCTTTTCCACGCCCGAGAAGCCCGCCGCCGGCCACCGTGAAACGCTGGGCGAACAGCTCGCGGCGCTGGGCGGCATCTTCAGGAGCCGCGTGTTCTGGCGCTTCGCGCCGCAGACCGCGACGGTCGTCGGCGGCTTCATGGCGCTACAGGGCCTGTGGGCGGTGCCGTGGCTGATGCAGGTCGATGGCTATTCGCGCGACGCCGCGGCTTTTCACATGCTGCTGACCAGCGGCGCGATGCTGCTCGGCTTCCTGACGATCGCGGCGTTCGTGGTGCGCCTCAAGCGCATGGGCATGGAGCCCGAGACCATCCTCACGGTCGGCATGGGCATCGGCATCGTCGTGACGCTGCTGATCCTGCTCGGCATCGGCCCCAGTCACCTGCTGTGGTTCGTCCTGGGGCTGGTGTTCTCGGTCGGCAACCTCGCCTACGCACTGCTGTGCGCGCACTTTCCGCGCGAGCTTTCCGGACGCGTGAACACGGCGCTGAACCTCGGCGCCTTCATCGGCGCCTTCGGCATCCAGTGGGGTATCGGCGCACTGGTGGACCTGCTCGGCGCCAGGGGTATCCCGACCGTCGAAGCCTATCGCTGGGCCTTCGGCGCGCTCATCGCCGTGCAGACGGCGAGCTACGGCTGGTTCCTGTTCGGCGCTCGCGCGGCGAGCGAAACGACGAACGCCTAGTATTCCAGCGGATCGACGTCCAGATGCCAGCGCAGCTCGCGCGGCGCCTTGAGGGCATGCAGCTGTTCCATCCAGGCGGTGAGGAAGGCCTGTAGCGCGGGACGGCTGGCCGACTCGACCAGCAGCTGCGCCCGCTCCAGATTCTTGAGCCGGGCCATGCGCATCGGCACCGGATCATAGAGGTCGACCATGCCGCCCGTGAGCGGCGAAGCCGCCGCGCGCGCCGCGGCGAGAAACGCCAGCGATTGCGCCATGTCCCGCGCCTCGGCGCGCAGCAGCGCCTGGAAGGAATACGGCGGGAAGCTGGCCATCTGCCGCTCGTCGAGTTGCGTGCGCGCGAAGGCGGCATAGTCGTGCTCGACCAGCGCCCGGTAGAGCGGATGGCCGGGATGCTCGGTCTGGATCAGCACCTCGCCGGGCAGGTCGTGGCGACCGCTGCGGCCGCCCACCTGCATGAGCTGCGCGAACAGCCGCTCGGGTGCGCGGAAATCGGCGGCGAACAGGGCGGCGTCGGCACCAACCACGCCGACCAGGGTCAGGCGCGGAAAGTCGTGGCCCTTGGCCAGCATCTGCGTGCCGATCAGGATGTCGGCTTCGCCGGCGTGGATGGCGGCGAGCAGCGTCTGCCACTTCTTCGGCGTGCTGGCCGAGTCGCGGTCGATGCGCAGGATGCGCGCCTGCGGGAAGCGCTCGCTCAGCGCCGCGTCCAGCCGCTGCGTGCCGCGACCGAAGGGATGGATGTCCTGGTTGCCGCAGTCCGGGCAGGCTTTCGGAATGCCGGCTTCCAGGCCGCAGTGGTGGCAGCGCAGCCGCTGGTCGGCCAGGTGCACGACCATGTTGGCGGCACAGCGGCGGCAGCGCGACACCCAGCCGCAGGCCGGGCACGCCAGTACCGGCGCATAGCCGCGCCGATTGAGGAAGACGAGACTCTGTTCGCCGCGCTCCAGCCGGACCGCCAGTGCGTCGATCAGAGCGGCGCTCATGCCGTCCTGTAGCTTCTCA
The DNA here is from genome assembly GCA_016880655.1 of Rhodocyclaceae bacterium. Taxonomy (GTDB): domain Bacteria; phylum Pseudomonadota; class Gammaproteobacteria; order Burkholderiales; family Rhodocyclaceae; genus Fen-999. The sequence goes on along the minus strand of JAEHDA010000074.1, from coordinate 15,933 downwards.
CGTCGGGTGTCGACGGTGCGCACCTCGGGCGGCGCTTCGGCCACCGCCCGATGGTGCAATTCGAGCAGGCGGTAGCGCCCCGAAATCGCGTGCTGGTAAGTTTCCAGCGACGGTGTCGCGGAACCGAGCACGATCGGAATGTCGAGCTGTTTGGCGCGGAACACCGCCACGTCGCGCGCCGAGTAGCGCAGGCCTTCCTGCTGCTTGAAGGAGGCGTCGTGCTCCTCGTCGACCACGATCAGGGCGAGACGCGGCAGCGGCATGAACACCGACAGGCGGGTACCGAGCACGATGTCGGCACGCCCTTCTAGCGCATCGAGGAAGCCGCGCGCCCGCGCCGCGTCGGCGACGCCGCTGTGCGCCGACACGATCTGCGCGCCGGGGAAGCGCTCACTCACGCGTTGTTCGAGTTGTGGCGTGAGCGCGATCTCGGGCACCAGCATCAGCGCCTGCTTGCCGGCCGCCAGCACGGCGTCGATGGCGCGCAGATAAACCTCGGTCTTGCCGCTGCCCGTGACGCCATGCAACAGGAAGGTCTCGAAGCCGCGCGCCGAAGTGATCGCTTCCACCGCCACCTGCTGTTCAGCCAACAAGGGCGGCCGCACAACCTCCCGCGCGTCCTTGCAACTTGCCCCTCGCCCCTTGCCTCTGCTCTTGGGCAGCCTGCCCTTGCGCAGCATGGGCGGCAGCGCGAAGGACATTACCTGGCCTAGCGGGTGCTGGTAGTAGCGGTTACAAAACTCGCACAAGGCGATCCAGTCGCCGGGCAGCGGCGGCATGTCGCGCAGGATCGCCTCGACCGGCTTCAGCTTGTCCTGCGGCTGATCGGTCGTATCGGCAACACCGACGATGAGCCCGGTCTTGCCGCTGCTGCCGAAGGGAACCACTGCCCGCAGCCCGATATCGGCCGCCGACGCGTCGTCGGCCCGGTAGTCGAACAGCCGGGACAGCGGAACATCGAGCGCCACTCGGACGAAGGTCATAGACAGTCACGAGCTTCAGTCATGAACGAACAAGGGCTTGGTCTGCATAGTTCGACTCAACTTCCGCTAGCGGTCCTAATTCATTGGTACAACAGGACTAATGGCTTACCCACAAAATCTGTGGATAAGTTTGTGAGCAATGGTTGCAGGCAAAGGCTAAATGACGGTCCTGTAAAGGGATTTTAACAGTTGCGTAATTTTTAGGCGAATAAAATTCGTTAAAAAACATTAGCTTAGCAATTCACTAGCGGTGGCACGGGTTTGCCGCCGCCGACGCCGGTACCCAGCCTGGCATTGTGAATAAGTTGCTTGTCAAGCCCTCCCGGCAAGCCTTGCGGCACCTGCGTCGCCGGGTGGCTTGTCCGGGGTGCCGCACCCTGTCGGCGAATGCGCCTCGATGACTCCGGGATGCGGGCGAGGCCAGCCTAGGCAGAGGTGCCTTCGTGGAAGCCGCGGCTGTACTGGCGCACGGTATCGACCAGCGCGGTGACGCTGTCCGGATGGGCGAACTGCGAGATGCCGTGACCAAGATTGAAGACGTGGCCGCTCTTCGCGGTGTGCTTGCCGAAACTGTCCAGCACCCGCCGGGCTTCGCGCGCGATGCCCTCGGGCGAAGCGAACAGCGCCACCGGGTCGAGGTTGCCTTGCAGCGCGACGCGATCGCCGACGCGCTGGCGCGCCGTGCCGAGGTCGGTGGTCCAGTCGAGGCCGACCGCATCGACGCCGATGGCGGCAATCGACTCCAGCCACTGGCCGCCGCCCTTGGTGAACACGATGGAGGGAACGCGCTCGCCGTCATGCACCTTCTTGAGGCTGGCGACGATGCGCTCCATGTAAGCGAGCGAAAATTCCCGATACGCCCAGGCCGGCAGCATGCCGCCCCAGGTGTCGAAGATCATCGCCGCCTGCGCGCCGGAGTCGATCTGGGCATTCAGGTAGTCGGTCACCGCGGTCGCGGTGACGTCGAGAATGCGATGCAGCAGGTCCGGCCGGTCGTAGAGCATGGTCTTGACCGTGCGGTAGTCTTCCGAACCGCCACCTTCGACCATGTAGCAGGCCAGCGTGAAGGGCGAGCCGGAGAAGCCGATCAGCGGCACAGTGTTGTTCAGCGCGCGGCGGATTTCGGCGACGGCGTCCATCACATAGCGCAGATGCACGTTGGGATCGGGCGCTTGCAGGGCGCGGATTTCCCATTCCTCGCGCAGCGGCCGCTCGAACTTCGGACCTTCGCCTTCGGCAAAGTAGAGGCCGAGGCCCATGGCGTCCGGCACGGTCAGGATGTCGGAGAACAGGATGGCGGCGTCGAGGTTGTAGCGGGCGAGGGGTTGCAGCGTCACCTCGCAGGCCAGCGTCGGCGACTTGCACAGTTGCAGGAAGCTGCCCGCCCGCCTGCGTGTCTCGCAGTACTCGGGCAGGTAGCGGCCGGCCTGGCGCATCAGCCAGGTGGGCGTGTAGTCGGTCGGCTGGCGCAGCAGCGCGCGCAGGAAGGTGTCGTTCTCGGGACGGGCCATGGTCGGGAATCCGGTTGCTCCAGTATTGGCCGGATTATCGCATGGGGCCTGTTCCCGAAAGTCAGCCGTGGCGACACGCCACCTATTTACGCCAGAAGGCGGGCGTCATCACCACCAGCAGCGTGAATATCTCCAGTCGGCCGAGCAACATGGCGAACGTGCAAACCCAGGTCTGGAAATCGCTGAGCACCTCGAACGTGGTCGCCGGCCCCACCTGGTTCAAACCGGGGCCGGTGTTGTTGATGCTGGCAACGACCGCCGAGAAGGCCGTGATGATGTCGAGGCCGGAAAAGGCCATCAGCAGCGTCAGCGCGACGATGAGGCACATGTAGGCGAAGCCGAAGGCCAGCACCGCGGTCAGGACGTTCTGCGCCACCGGCCCGCCGCCGACGCGCACGGGCCAGATGGCGCTCGGGTGCATGGCGCGGATCAACTCGCGGTAGATCTGCTTGTAAAGGATGATGGCGCGGATCATCTTGATGCCCCCGCCGGTTGACCCCGCGCTGGTGGCGAAACTGCACAGGAACAGCATCCACAGTGGCGCGAACATCGGCCAGACGTTGTAGTCGGTGTTGGCGAAACCGGTGGTGGTGGCGATCGAAACGACGTTGAAAGCGGAGAAACGCAGCGCGGTGGTGAAGTCCGGGTAGACGTCCAGCACGGCCAGATAGATCGCGATGCCGACTACGCTGCCGACGACGACGACCAGATACCAGAAGACCTCCGGGTCGTGGCGATAGGGCTTCAGGCTGCGGCCATGAACTACAAGAAAGTGGGTGGCGAAGTTGATGCCGGCGAGCAGCATGAAGAAGATCGTCACCGCCTCGATCGCCGGGGAGTTCCAGTGGCCGAAGCTGGCGTCGTGGCTGGAGAAGCCGCCGAGTCCCATTGTGGTGAACGAGTGCATGACCGCGTCGAACCAGGTCATTCCGGCCAGACGCAGGCCGACGATGCAGGCGAGCGTGATGCCGCCATACACCACCCAGAGTCCCTTGGCGGTCTGGGTGAGGCGCGGCGTCAGCTGCGAGTCCTTCATCGGTCCGGGCGTCTCGGCCTTGAACATCTGCCGGCCGCCGATACCGAGCAGCGGCAGCACCGCGACCGCCAGTACGATCAGGCCCATGCCGCCCATCCACACCAGCATGCCGCGCCAGAGGTTGATCGACATCGGCAGCTTGTCGAGGTTGGGCAGTACCGTCGCACCGGTTGTGGTCAGTCCCGACACGGCCTCGAAGTAGGCGTCGGTAAACGAGATGTTCAGCTGGAAGATCAGCGGCAGGCCGGCATAGACCGGCAGCAGCGTCCAGACCATCACCACCAGCAGAAACCCGTCGCGCACCTTCAGCTCTTGCTTCTCGTGGCGCGCCGCCCACCAGAGTCCGAGTCCGGAGCCGAGACTGACCAGGAACGCCTCGTCGTAGGCCGAGATCGCGCCGTCCTGCCAAAACCAGGACAGCAGCAGCGGCACCAGCATGGTCAGCGAAAATCCGGTCAGCAGGACGCCGAAGACGCGAATGGTCGGGTAGAAGCGCTTCACGACGATCCTCAGAGAAAGCCGGCGGCAACCTGGAACAGGCGCTCGACTTCGGCGACCTGGTGCTTGCGCATGCAGAACACGATGACGTGGTCGTCAGGTTCGATCACGGTATCGTGGTGCGGGATGATGACCCGGTCGATATATTCATCGATCAGAAAGCCCTCGCGCTTCACCACCTCTGGCTCCTTGCTGCGCCGGACGATCGCTCCGATGTGGGCGCCCTTGATCTTCGGCAACTCCTCGATGCGCCGGCCGACCACCTTCGACGTGCTGCGGTCGCCGTGGGCAACCAGCTCGAGTGCCTCGGCGGCGCCCCGGCGCAGGCTGTGCACCTTGGCGACGTCGCCTCGCCGCACGTGGGTGAGCAGCGTGCCGATCGAGACCTGGGCCGGTGAAAGGCCGATGTCGATCGGGCCGCCCTGCACCATGTCGGCGTAGGCGCGGCGGTTGATCAGCGCCAGCACGCGCTTGCAGCCGAGCCGCTTGGCGAGCGACGCCGCCATGATGTTGTCCTCGTCGTCGTTGGTCAGCGCGAGGAACATGTCGATCTCGTCGATGTTCTCCTGGGACAGCAGGTTCTCGTCGGTGGCTTCGCCGTGCAGCACCAGGGTATCGACCAGCTTGTTGGCCACGATTTCCGCCCGCGACCGATCGCGTTCGATCAGCTTGACGTCGTAGTTCCTGCCCAGCGTCGCGGCGACGCGCGAACCGATGTTGCCGCCCCCGGCGATCATCACCAGCCGCACCGGTTCGAGCATGCGACGCAACTCCTGGAGCGCGGTACGGATATGCACGCTGGCGGCAAGCAGGAACACTTCGTCGCCGGGCTCGACCACCGTGTTGCCGTCCGGGTCGAGCGGCTGATGCTCGCGGAAGATGGCGGCGATGCGCGCATCGACGCCCCCTGGCAAGTGCTCGCGCATGGTTCGAATCGGCTGGCCGACGAGCAGACCGCCCTGGTAGGCACGCACGCCGACCAGGGTCACCAGGCCGTTGGCGAACTCCAGAACCTGCAGGGCCTCGGGAAACTCGATCAGCTTGACGATGTAGTCCGTGATGTCCTGCTCGGGACAGATGGCGTAGTCGACCGCGAAGTTGTCGTTCGAGAGCAGCTCCTTGTCGAGGAAGTCCGGCGAGCGCAAACGGGCGATGCGCGTCGTGACGTTGAACATGCTGCGCGCGATCTTGCAGGCAACCAGGTTGGTCTGGTCCGACTGGGTCACGGCGACCAGCATGTCGGCATCCTCGATGCCGGCCTCGCGCAGCACCGACGGGTAGGCCGCGTTGCCGGCCAGCGTGCGGACGTCGAGCTTGTCCGCCAGCGCGGCCAGCGCTTCGCGGTTCTGGTCGACTATGGTGATGTCGTTGGCCTCGGAGGCCAGCGCCTCGGCCACGCTGGCGCCAACCTGGCCAGCGCCGAGAATGACGATGTTCATGAGCTTATTCTTCTCCCTTGACGCCGCGCAGGCCGAGATCCTTCAGCTTGCGGTAGAGGTGCGTGCGTTCCAGCCCCGTTGTTTCCGCCAAACGCGTCATGTTGCCGCCGTCGGCGCGCAGGTGGTGTTCGAAATAGATGCGCTCGAACAGTTCGCGCGCTTCGCGCAGCGGCAGATCCATGGCTTCGGACGGCAGGCCGGGCAGCGCGATCGCGGGCGCGGCGGCGGCCTCCGGGAACAGCACGCGGCGGATCTCGTCGCTGTCGATTTCCTCCTCGAGCGCCGCCAGCGCCAGCGAGCGAACCGCGCTCTTGAGCTCGCCGTAGCCGCCCGGCCAGGCATGCTGGCGCAGGCTGTTGAGCGCCCCCGTGGTGAAGCGGCGCAGCGGCGTCTGGCCTGCCTCGACGAGCTGGGTCAGGAGATGGCTGGCGATCTCCGGGATTTCGTCCTTCAGCTCGGTCAGGGTCGGCATGGACAGCCAGACGTCCGAAAGCCGACGCAGCGCCGCCTCGTCCCAGCCGTGCGGTGCCAGGCCGGCAGCGTCGTGGCTGGTGGCGGCGACCAGGCGCAGGTTGAACTTTTCCAGGCGTTCCAGCGCGAACAGCAGGTTCTTCTGCTGTAGGCGCGTCAGCCGCGCCAGCTCCTCGCAATAGAGCACGCCCCCGTTCGCCGCGTCCAGCGCCTCCAGGCTCAGCGGTTCTGCGCTGGTGGCCAGGTCGAGCCACGCCTTGCCCGGCACTTGCAGCGTACGCGCCGCCAGCTCGACGATGCCGCCCGGCCCGGAGCGCAGCAGCAGCGCGCGGCTCTTGGCGGCGATTTGCTCCAGGCGACGCCTGAGATCCTTGAGCGGCGCCGAGCGGGGAAACGCCGCCAGCGACAGGCCGACCGGGGCACGCCGCTGGCCGCGCTCCAGGCCATGGCTGACCGCGGCGAGCAGCTTCTGCATGCCGATCGGCTTCTCAAGGAAATCGAGCGCGCCGACCTTGGTCGCTTCGACCGCCGTGTCGATGGTGCCGTGCCCCGACATCATGATCACGGGCATGGTCAGCTGGCCGCCGGCCGCCCACTCCTTGAGCAGCGTGATGCCGTCTGTGTCGGGCATCCAGATGTCGAGCAGCACCAGATCCGGCCGCGCTTCGTCGCGCGCCTGGCGTGCGGCGCCAGCGTGCTCGGCCACGCGCACGTCGTGACCCTCGTCGGTGAGTATCTCCGAGAGCAGTTCGCGGATGCCGACTTCGTCGTCAACAACAAGTATCTGTGCCATGTTCCCATCCTACGCTGCCAGCGGCAGCCTGACGGTCACCTCGGCGCCGCCGCTTTCGCGGTTGGCGAGCCGGAGTTCCCCTTTGTGGTCTTCAATGATCTTCCTGACGATGGCGAGTCCCAGGCCGGTGCCCTTGGCCTTGCTGGTCACGTAGGGCTCGCAGGCGCGCGGCAGGATCTGCGCGCCAAAGCCGGGTCCGTTGTCGCTCACCGTCAGTACCGCGCGCCGCTCCTCGCGGCGCGTCGCCACCGAGACCCGCGGCGCGCCCGACGCGGGCGGACGTTCGGTCAGCGCCTCGCGGGCGTTCTTGATCAGGTTGTGCAGCACCTGGCGCATCTGGCTGCCGTCGGCGAGCACCAGCGGCAGATCGGGCGCCAGGTCCGCATGGAGCAGCGCGGCATCCGCATCGTAGAGCTGGAACAGGTCGCGCACCAGGGCGTTGAGGTCGAGCGGCGCCAGCGTCGGCGGCGGCGTCTTGGCATAGTCGCGGAAGTCGTTGACCATGTGCTTCATGGCCTCGACCTGGTTCACGATGGTGGCGATCGAGCGCCGCAGCATCTCGCGCCCGGCCTCGTCGAGCCGCTCGGTCAGCTTCAGTTGCAGGCGCTCGGCGGAGAGGCGGATCGGCGTCAGCGGATTCTTGATCTCGTGCGCCAGCCGGCGCGCCACCTCGCCCCAGGCGATGGAGCGCTGCGCCGAGATGAGCTGGCTGATGTCGTCGAACACCACCACGTAGCCGCCGCCGCCGACCTCCGGCAGCGTCGAACCGCGCAGCAGCAGCGTCTGCGGCACACCGTCGATGTCCTCGAACTCGAACTGCTGTTGCCATTCCGGCCCGCGCTCGCGGAACGCCTCGACCACCGCGGCGGCCAGCGCCCGGTGGCGCGGCCAATCGGCCAGCGGCTCGTTGCCCAGCGTCGTCATGTCGTCCTTGAGGATGGTGCCGGCGCCACGGTTGGCGGCCTGTAGCCGGAAATCGGCATCGAAGGCCAGCACCCCCGCCGAGAGGTTGGCCAATACGCTCTCCAGGTAGGCCTGGTGCCGGCCGGCCTCGCTGCGCGCATCGTCCAGCTGGCGCGTCATGTCACTGAACGAACGCGTCAGCACGCCCAGTTCGTCGTGCGATTTCCAGGCGACGCGCGGCGTGAAGTCCCCCGCCGCGACCGCCTGGGTGCCCTCGGCGAGGATCAGCAGCGGCCGCGCCAGCCGCTCGGCGAGGAAGAAGGCCAGCGCAACGGCGGCGAACAAGGCCACCAGCAACGTGAAGGTGAGGGTGAGGGTGTAAATGCGCTTGAGTCCCGCGCGGGCCAGTTGCAGGCTCTGGTAGTCGCGATACGCCGCGGCGACCGCCTCGGCGCTCTCGGCCACGGCCGTCGGCACCGGCTGGATCAGTTGCAGGATGCGCGGCTCGGCACCGAGGTCGAAGCCGCTGACCGGCACCAGCACGCGCAGCGTCAGGCCGCTGCCGGCATCGCCCTCGACGGCGGAAGTGCCCCGGCTGGCGCGTGCCTGGCGCAGTTGGGCCGGCGACGGTACGGGCGGCAGCAGCCTGTCGAGTTCGCCGCTGCTGTTGGCCAGCACGCCGCCGGTCAGGCTGAGCAGCGTCGCCGACTGCACGCCTGCCTGCTCGCGCAGCCGGTTGAGCAGGCGCGGTCCGGGCACCGGCGTATCGGACAGGGTAAACGCCATGTCGTGCGCCTTGCCCAGCAGTTCCACCTCCAGCGAGCCGAGCACGTTGCGGCCGAGGTTGAGGCCGCCTTCGAGCGCACTGTCCACGCGCACATCGAACCAGGAATCGATGCTCTTGACCGCGAACAGCATCGAGACGCCATAGATCAGGACGCCGGGCACCACCGCCATCAGCGCCAGCATCACCACCAGGCGATATTTCAGCCGCGAGCCGAACACGCGCTGGCGGTACTCCCGCTTCAACCGCCGCAGCTGGATGACGATCGGCGCCAGCAGCGCCACGGCAGCGACGGCGTTGATGCCGACCAGCAGCGGGTAATGGCTGGCGAACAGCTCGCTGTTGGCGCTCGCGGTGGCGAGCAGGAACAGCAGGATGGCGCCCATGGCACCGACTACCGGCAGCACGATGTTCACCTGCCGACCACTCCCGGTGCGAACTGCCAGCGCAGCGTCTTCGCGTCCACCTGCCAGCTCTTGTTTGCCAGCGCGTCGAGCTGGAGGGGTTTGGGCAACTGGCTCTTGTCCAGCGACAGGCGCAATTCGGCGCTGTAGGTGCTGCCCGGCTTGACCGCCGACTTCTCCGCGACGACCAGCCCGCCCACATCGCCAAGCGCGCGCAGTGCCTCGGCCAGCGTGGCATGGCTGGTGTGCAGGCCGTTGGTCGACAGGCGGTACTGCTGGGTCAGCGCGTTGTAGGCGAGGCGATGGTCGATGCTGCGGCTGGCAATCTGCTCGTCGAACCAGTACCAGCGCTTGCGCGTGATCGCGAACTCGAGGTTGAAAGCCAGCGTCACGCCGCGTGCCAGCGCCTCCTCGAGACGGGCGCCAAGGTCGATGTCGAACCGCGCCGAAAGCACATAGCCCTCGTCGGTGGGGTTCAGTTGGCCCTGCACCGGCTCGATGCTGCCCGCCCGGACGCAGGTCGCGCCCAGTGCGAACAACAGCGCGGCCAGCAACGTCAGGCTAGCGCTTCGCAAGGAGCGCGTAATAGAAACCATCCTGGTCGACATCGGGAGTCAGTTGCCATTCATGTTCTTCGCCATGCGTCGGCAACCGTTGCGCGTCGGGATGGCGGGCGACGAAAGCCGCGACCTGGACGCCGTTTTCCTCGGCGAACAGCGAACAGGTTGCATAAAGCATTGTGCCACCCGGCGCGAGTGTCTGCCACAAGGCGTCGACGATTTCCGCCTGCGTCGCGGCGAAACCGGCAATATCCCCGGGGCGCCGCAGCCACTTGATGTCGGGATGGCGGCGAACCACGCCCGAGGCCGAACACGGCACATCGGCGAGGATGCGTTCGAACGGGCGGCCGTCCCACCAGGCGGCGAGGTCGCGACAATCGGCCACCTTTGTTTCGGCGCCAAGGCCCAGCCGGCGCAGATTGTCTTCGATGCGGGCAGCGCGTGTGTCATCGGCGTCGAGCGCCGTCAGATCGAGGTCGACGCGTTCCAGCAGGTGCGCCGCCTTGCCGCCGGGCGCGGCGCAGGCGTCGAGCACTCGCATGCCGGGCCGGGCGTCGAGCAGCGGCGCTGCCTGCTGCGCGCCGCGATCCTGCACCGAGACGCGGCCTTCGGCGAAGCCGGGCAGCCGCTCCACCGGCACCGGCTTGTCGAGCCGGATCGCAACATCGTCGATCACACTGCCCGCGACGCCGGCCCGTGCAAGTTCCGCATGAAAGTCAGCCGTGGTGACACGCCGGGTATTGACGCGCAGGGTCATCGGCGGATGCCCGTTGCCGGCAGCGACGATTTCCGGCCAGCGGTCCGGATAGGCCGTGCGCAGTCTTTCCAGCCACCAGCGCGGGTGCTGCCAGAACGCGACTTCATCGCCTGCCGCGGCCGAGACCAGTTCGTCGCGCCGACGCTGGAAGTTGCGCAGCACGCCGTTGACCAACGCCTTGTACTTGCCGCGCGCCAGCATGCCGGCGGCGCTGACGGCCTGATCGACCGTCGTGTGGGCGTCCTGCGGCCTCGCCTCCAGGCGGTAGAAGGCGGCCAGCAGCAGGCCGCGCACCGTGTCATCGGTCAGCGGCCGCTCGACCAGGCGCGCCAGAAAGAAGTCGCCGCGCCCGTAACGGCGCAGGGCGCCATAGGCCAGATCCATCACCGCCGGGCGCGTTGCGGCGGACAGCTTCAGCGCCGCCAGCGCGGCATCGAGATTGCGGCCGCCGATGACCGCGCCGATCGCCTGCGCCGCCGCGTGCAGTGAAAATGCGAGCGATTCGGCAGGCAGGCGTTGCACCATGCTGGCAGCGTTCAGGATCGGCCGTCGAAGTGCTGGCCTGGCACCACCGGGGTGCCGCACAGGAAATCGGCGGCCGGCAGGCGCTTGCCACCGGGCTTCTGCAATTCGGTCACGCGCAGCACGCCTTCGCCGCACGCGACGACGATGCCCCGCCCGTCGGCCGCCAGCACGGTGCCCGGAGTACCGGAACCCGCCTCCGCGCCGGCGCGCCAGAGCTTGACGGTCGTACCGGCCAGGGTCGCGGCAGCCCCGGGAAACGGATCGAAGGCTCGGATGCGCCGGGCCAATTCCGCGGCCGTGCGGCGGAAATCGAGCAGGGCTTCAGCCTTGTCGATCTTGCTCGCGTAGGTGACGCCCTCGGCCGGCTGTGGCACGGGCACCAGGCGTTCGATGTCGCGCAGCGCGCGGACGATCAGGCGCGCACCCATGGCCGCCAGCTTGTCGTGCAGGGTAGCGGCGGTATCGGCGGTATCGATCGGCAGCTTTTCCGCGAGCAGCATCGGGCCGGTGTCGAGGCCCGCCTCCATGCGCATGATGGTGACGCCGGTTTCAGCGTCGCCCGCCTCGATGGCGCGCTGGATCGGCGCGGCGCCCCGCCAGCGCGGCAGCAGCGAGGCGTGGATGTTGACGCAGCCGAGCCGAGGAATGTCGAGTACCGCCTGCGGCAGGATCAGCCCATAGGCGGCGATGACCAGCACGTCCGGCGCTGCGGCAATCAGGGGCTCGTGCGTGGCCGGGTCCTTGAGGCGCTCCGGCTGATGAACGGGAATGCCGTGTTCGAGCGCCAGCGTCTTGACCGGGCCGGGTTGGAGCTTCTGGCCGCGCCCCGCAGGCCGGTCCGGCTGGGTGAGCACCAGCGGCACCTCGAAACCGGCCGCGATGATTGCTTCGAGCGCGGCGCGGGCGAAATCCGGCGTACCGCCAAAGCCGACTCTCAAGCCGTTATCCGCGCTTTCTTCGCCAGCTTCGCCTTGATCCGCGTCTGCTTGAGCTGTGACAGGTATTCGACGAAGACCTTGCCCTGTAGATGATCCATCTCGTGCTGTATGCATACCGCCAGCAGATCTTCGGCCTCCAGTTCGAAGGGCTTGCCGTCCAGCCCGAGCGCGCGCACTTTGACCCGTTGCGAACGCTTCACGATCTCGTAGATGCCAGGCACCGACAGGCAACCCTCTTCGCCCTCGCATTCGCCGCCACGGGAAAGGATCTCGGGGTTGATCAGCGTCAGGAGCTGCGACTTGTCTTCGGAGGCGTCGATGACGATGACCTGCTTGTGTACGTCGACCTGGGTCGCGGCCAGGCCGATGCCGGGCGCGGCATACATGGTCTCGGCCATGCCGGCGGCCAGCTTGCGGATGGCATCATCCACCTTCGTGACGGGCGCCGCGATCTTGTGCAGACGCGGGTCGGGGTAGCGCAAAATGGGCAATAAGGCCATAAAAGGTCTGATGCTATTATTGATGCCTAAAGAATTTGCCGGCAGAATCGATACATTAGTCTGTCAGTCCCCCGGCGCCAAACAAAGGATTCAGGCCATGCGACGCATTATATCTGCGCTGTTCCTCTCTCTTTCAACCACCATGGCCCTCGCCCAGGGCGCCGCACCGCTGGAACTGGCGCCAGACGCGCCCGACCGACATGTGGTTGTCAAGGGCGACACGCTCTGGGGCATTTCCGCCCGATTTCTCAAGGATGCGTACCGCTGGCCGGAAATCTGGCGCCTGAATGACGAGCAGGTACGCAATCCGCACCGCATCTATCCCGGACAGGTGGTCATCCTCGACCGCAGCGGCTCGGGCGGCAACCCGCAGCTCAGGCTGGGCACGCTGCACAAGGCCGAGCCACGCATCTATTCCGCCTCGGACCGCGATGCGATCCCGGCCATTCCGCAGAACGTCATCGAGCCCTTCCTCGCCCAGCCGCTGGTGATCGAGCAGGGCGAGTTGTCTCAGGGTCCGCGTGTTGTCGCAACCGAGGAAAATCGGGTCAACGTCGGCCTGGGCAGCAAGATTTACGCTGGCGGCATCGCCAACCCGGCCCCGCCGCTGTGGCACCTCTATCGTCCCGGCCCGGCGTTGGCGGACCCCGACACCGGCGAAGTGCTTGGCTATGAGGCGATCTATCTGGGCGACGCCCGCGTTTCGCGCGAGGCCGAAGGCGAACAGGCGACCACCCTGGACGTTACCAAGGCCAAGATGGAAATCGGCCGCGGCGACAGCCTCAAGATCGCCGCGAAGCCCGAGCTCACGAACTACGTGCCGCGCGCGCCCCGCGCCCAGATCAAGGGCAAGATCGTCAGCATCTACGGCGGCGTCGGCGAAGCCGGCAAGTACTCGATCGTCACCATTTCCCGCGGCAAGCGGGACGGGGTCGAGCATGGCCATGTACTGGCGATCTCGCGAACCGGTCAGACGGTCACGAATAATTTCGAAGATCGCAAGCAGTCGATCCGCCTGCCGGACGAACGCTACGGCGTGCTGTTCGTCTTCCGCGTCTTCGAGCGCGTTTCCTACGCGCTGGTGATGGAAAGCTCGCGCCCGGTCCTGCCCCGCGACACCGTCCTGACGCCCTGATGTAGTTCCGGCGTGGCCGTCGACGTAGCGCTGCGCCACTGGCTGCGCCTGACGCTGGTTCCCGGCGTCGGCGGCGAGGGCCGGCGCCAGCTCCTCAAGACCTTCGGTCTGCCCGAGGCGGTTTTCGCGGCAGGGCACGGCAGCCTGCGTGCCGCCGTCGGAGCCACGCTGGCCGAACGCCTGCTCGGCCACGACTGCGAGAGCGGAATCGACGCCGCCATGGCCTGGGCCGACCAACCGGGCAACCATCTCGTCACGCTGGCGGATGCCGCCTACCCCCAGGCGCTGCTCACCGCAGCCGATCCGCCCGTGCTGCTGTACGCCAAGGGCCAGCTCGAACTGCTCAATCGGCCAGCAATCTCCGTGGTCGGCAGCCGCAACGCCACCCATCAAGGCGAAGCGACGGCAGAACACTTCGCCGCAACCCTCTCCGCGGCCGGGCTGACCGTCGTCAGCGGGCTGGCACTGGGCATCGACGCCGCCGCGCACCGGGGGGCCCTGACAGGGCGCGGTTCCACCATCGCCGTCATCGGTACCGGACCGGATCGCATCTATCCCTCGCGCAATGAGGAACTGGCACGACAAATCGCCGACAAGGGCGTCGTCGTCAGCGAGTTTCCGCTTGGAACGCCCGCAGTGGCGGCCAACTTCCCGCGCCGCAACCGCCTGATTGCAGGGCTCGGCCGTGGCTGCCTGGTGGTCGAGGCCGCCGAGCGCAGCGGCTCGCTGATTACCGCCCGGCTGGCGGGGGAAGCCGGCCTGGAGGTATTCGCCATCCCCGGTTCCATCCACTCGCCGCTGTCCAAGGGCTGCCACAAGTTGATCAAGCAGGGCGCCAAGCTGGTGGAGCGGGCCGAGGACATCCTCGAAGAATTGCGCTGGGAAGCGGCGGTGGCCCGCGCACCCGCTACAATCGCGCCCCTGCCGGACGATCCGGAAGCCACGCGACTGCTCGACGCATTGGGTTACGACCCGTGTAACCTGGACTCCCTCGCCACCCGCACGGGCTTGACGGCGGACCGCCTGCTTGCGATGCTGTTGCCGCTGGAACTGGATGGGCATGTCGCCCAATTGCCAGGCGGACGTTACCAGCGCATACCGCAGGGTGCTTCATGAGTTTGTTTATGTTCGATATTCTTGTATACGTATTCGAGAACTACCTGCCCGGTGCCTGCCCCGAGCCGGACGCGCTCGCCCGCAAACTGTCCTCGGTCGGCTTCGAGGACGACGCGATCTCCGAGGCCTTGCAATGGCTGGCTGGGCTGGAACAGGCGCAGGAGGAATGCCGCCTTGAGCAGTTGCCGCGGCCGGCCAGCCATCGACTCTACGACGACGACGAGATGCGCGCCCTGCCGGCGGAATGCCGGGGCTTCATCGCTTTCCTGGAAACCGCCGGGGCCATCGACGCCACGGCGCGGGAGATGATCATCGAGCGCGCCATGGCCGTGGACACCGCCGACAGCCCGGCGATGACGCTGGCCAAGTTCAAGGTCATCGTGCTCATGGTGATGTGGCGGCGCGAGCTTTCCCTCGACAATCTGGTCTTCGAAGATCTGCTCGAAGAAGACGACGAAGACAACCCGCCGCTGATGCACTGACTTGCCAGCGCCGGCTGCCGGCGCTTATGATGCGCCGCTCCACCGGTCCAGCCATGCCATGAGCAAGCAACTGATCATCGCCGAGAAGCCCTCCGTCGCCCAGGACATCGCCAAGGCGCTGGGCGGTTTCACGCGCACGGGCGACTACTTCGAGAGCGACGAGTACGTACTCTCCTCCGCGATCGGCCACCTGCTCGAACTGACGGTGCCCGAGGAATATGACGTCAAGCGCGGCAAATGGACCTTCACCCATCTGCCGATGATCCCGCCGCGCTTCGCGTTGAAACCGATCGACAAGACCGCCGACCGCCTGAAGGTGCTGGCGCGCCTGATCAAGCGCAAGGATGTCACCGGCCTGGTCAATGCCTGCGACGCGGGCCGCGAGGGTGAGCTGATCTTCCGCTATGTCGTCCAGCACACCTTCGCCGACAAGCCGCAAAAACCCGTTCGCCGTCTGTGGCTGCAATCGATGACCGCCAACGCGATCCGCGATGGCTTCGCGCACCTGCGCTCGGACGGCGAAATGCTGCCGCTGGCCGATGCCGCGCGCTGCCGCTCGGAAGCCGACTGGCTGATCGGCATCAACGGCACACGGGCGATGACCGCCTTCAACTCGCAGGAGGGCGGTTTCTACAAGACCACCGTCGGCCGCGTGCAGACGCCGACGCTGGCGGTCCTGGTCGAACGCGAACGGCGCATCAAGGAATTCGTCTCGCGCGATTACTGGGAGGTCGAGGCCGAGTTCAAGGCCGTGGCCGGCACCTACCGCGGCCGCTGGTTCGACGAAAAGTTCAAGAAGGGCCAAGATAGTGAACTCGGCGAGCACGCCAAGGCCGAGCGGCTGTGGGAGAAGTCCAAGGCCGACGCCCTGCGCAGCAAGTGCCTCGGCAAGCACGGCGACGTCACCGACGAGAGCAAACCCAAGACCGAGCTGTCGCCGCTGCTGTTCGATCTCACTTCATTGCAACGCGAAGCCAACGGCCGCTTCGGTTTCTCCGCGCGCAACACGCTGGGCCTCGCACAAGCGCTGTATGAAAAGCACAAGGCGCTGACGTACCCGAGAACCGACGCCCGCTGCCTGCCCGAAGACTACCTGGC
>JAEHDA010000073.1 GCA_016880655.1 Rhodocyclaceae bacterium | reverse complement strand
GGCAACGCGTCCGGCCTGGCGCTCTACCGCCGCTTCGGTTTTGCCGAGATCGGCCGTCGCCGCGCCTACTATCACGGCAAGGACGACGCCATCGTGATGGCGCGCGAACTATGAGCCGCCGTGACGGCATCCTGCGCGAGCTGGGTCTCGGTCCGATCTGGCGCCTGCGCGACCGGCCGGCCGAGCCGGTTCTGGAAGACGCCGAAGCGGCTGGCGTGTCACCACGGCTGACTATTGCGGTGCCCGCTGCGCTGCCCGCCGACGATCGTGCCGCCGCGATCGCCGCGATGGGCTGGGACGAACTCAAGGCAGCCGTCGCCGATTGTCGCGCCTGCGGCCTGTGCCAGGCGCGCAAGCAGGCGGTGCTCGGCGTCGGCGACGTCGAGGCCGACTGGCTGTTCGTCGGCGAAGGACCGGGCGCCGAGGAGGACGAGCGCGGCGAGCCCTTCGTCGGCCAGGCCGGCAAGCTGCTCGACGCCATGCTGGCGGCCATCGACCTGCAGCGCGGCAACAACGTCTACATCGGCAATGCGGTGAAGTGCCGGCCGCCCGGCAACCGCACGCCCGAGCCCGAGGAAACCGCAGCCTGCCGGCCCTTCCTGGAGCGGCAGATCGCCTTGATCAAGCCCAGGCTGATCGTCGCGCTGGGCCGCCCCGCAGCGCAGACGCTGCTGCGAAGCGAAGTGAAGATTTCCGGGTCGCGTGGCCGCCTGTTCGATTTCCACGGCATTCCGCTGGTCGTCACCTATCACCCGGCTTACCTGCTGCGCAACCTGCCCGACAAGGCGCGCGCCTGGGAAGACCTCTGTTTCATGCGTCGCACGATGAAAGGTTCGTAGATGTCACACGGTTCCGAGGGCTCGCTGCGGGCCATCCTCTACGCGCTGGGCGCCAACTTCGGCATCGCCGTGTCGAAGTTCGCGGCGGCGAGCTGGACGGGGTCCGGTTCGATGCTCGCCGAGGCGATCCACTCCAGCGCCGACTGCGCCAACCAGCTGCTGTTGCTGCTCGGCATGCGCGAGGCGAAGCGGCCGGAATCGGACGACCACCCACTCGGCCATCATCGCGCGGCCTATTTCTGGGCGATGGTGGTGGCACTCCTGCTGTTCTTCATGGGTGGTGCGTTCTCGGTCTACGAGGGCATCGAGCGCCTGCATCATCCGCAGTCGCTGGAGAACGGCCTGATCGCCATGGCCGTGCTCGGCGTCGCGGTCGTTCTTGAGGCTTTCTCGCTGGCGGGGGCGATGCGCGAGATTCGCAAGACCTCGCACGGCAAGTCGTTCGTGCGCTGGTTCCGCGAATCGCGCCAGTCGGAGCTGATGGTGGTGGCCGGCGAGGACATCGCAGCGCTGGCCGGTTTGACGCTGGCCTTTGCGGCCGTGGCGGCGACGGTGCTGACCGGCAATCCGCTCTGGGATGCGCTGGGCACGCTCTCCGTCGGCGTGGTGCTGATGGTGATCGCCGTCGCGGTGATGATCGAGGTGAAGGGCCTGATCGTCGGCGAGTCGGCGGCGCCGGAACTGCGTGCCGAGATCGGGGCCTACATTGCCGCGCAGTCGGAAGTCGAGCTCGTGCTCAACATCATCACGCTGGCCTGGGGCGAGCGCCTGGTCATCGCGGTAAAGGCAAAGATGGCCGAGGCGGAAACCATTACCGGGGCCGAAATGGTCCGGCGCATCAATGCCGTCGAGGCCCGCATCCAGGAGAAGTTTCCGACTGCCCGCTGGGTGTTCTTCGAGCCGGACGAACGCTGATTCCGGTTCAGGATTCGAGTGGGGTTGTAGGTGCCCGGGCGCCGGAACTACAGTTGCAATTGGCCGCGGTCGGCCGCCCCGGCCGGCCGGTGCGGCACGAAAAGGCCGGGGGAAGCCGGACCTCGAGTACTACGGCGGTGAACGCGAACGGCACGCCGCCCAACGCGTGCGCCGCATCGGCTGCCGACATGTCGAGGACGTCGACCAGGCAAAGCATGCGTCCCGGAGTATCCCGGCTGCAATAGACATTGACTTTGGCAATGCGGCCCGGCGCAGGCAGATGCGAGGAAAGGTACGCGGCGAGTTCATCAATGTCGCCGACCGCTTCGATGGCGACGGCAGGTGATTCTGCGGCGATTTCTTCGATGCTGCGGCTCATGAAACAAGCGCTCCCTGTTCGTTGAGGCGACCATTATCCTCCCGCGACGGGCTCTTGGCGATGTGCAGGACTGGCGACATTTGACAGATCGTTGCATTCCGGAGCATTCGACAATCCATGCTGCATAGGGGTGGTGGTATGCTCGCCGTTCAACTCGGGCTGCCACAGCCAGAGCAGTTTCTTCAGACCATCACTGCCTCCCGGAGGTCCGCCATGCGCGTTCGACTCATCGCCATCCTTGCCGTCATTGCCGCGCTGCGGTCCGGCTGCGGCTACAACCAGATCCAGAGCAATGACCAGGGCGTCGGCGCCGCCTGGTCGGAAGTCCTCAACCAGTACAAGCGCCGCGCCGACCTGATCCCGAATCTCGTCTCGGTCGTGCAGGGATATGCGGCGCACGAGAAGGAAGTGCTGACCCGGGTGACCGAGGCGCGCGCCAGCGTTGCCGGCATGAAGGTCACGCCCGAACTGGTCAACGACGAGGCAGCCTTCGCCAGGTTCCAGAAGGCGCAGTCGGAGCTTTCCGGCGCGCTGGCCCGGCTGCTGGTGGTGGCCGAGAACTACCCCAACCTGAAGGCCGACGCCAACTTCCGCGATCTCCAGGCGCAACTGGAAGGGACCGAGAACCGCATCACGGTCGCCCGCAATCGCTATATCGAGGCGGTCAAACAGTACAACATTTCCGTCGTCACGATTCCCAACAACCTGACCGCCATGGTCATGGGCTGGAAGCCGAAGGCGAACTTCGCGGTCGAGGATGAGAAGGCCATTTCGACGCCGCCGACGGTCAAGTTCGATACGCCGGCGAAATAGTGCCGCCTTCGGCGTCCAGCTAATCAGGCTACGCAAACAATGACATTGCCAACTTGCGTTGGCCCGTTGTCAGCCGTGGCGGTACGCCTCCTGACGGCCATCTGGCTGTTTCTGGTCCCGTTCGTTGCGGTCGCGGCCGATCTGGCGCCGCTGCCGTCGCTCTCGGCGCGCGTCACCGATCTGACCGCGACGCTGACCGGGCAGCAGCGCGCCGCGCTGGAAAGCGCCGCTGCCGCCATCGAACGCGAGAAGGGCGCCCAGGTGGCGATCCTGATCCTGCCGACGACGCAGCCGGAGAGCATCGAGCAGTTCGGCATCCGGCTGGCCGAAGCATGGAAGATCGGGCGGGGCGGTGTCGACGACGGGGTGATCGTCATCGTCGCCAAGGACGACCGCAAGATGCGCATCGAGGTCGGTTACGGCCTGGAAGGCGCGATTCCGGATGCCATTGCCAAGCGCATCGTCGCGGATGTGATGGCGCCGCGTTTCAAGCAGGGCGATTTTGCCGGCGGGTTGAACGAGGCTGTCGATTCGCTGGGCAGGCTGATCCGCGGCGAGACCCTGCCGGCTCCCGCGGCGCCCGATGCGGGAAACGTGAATCTCGACGGAGGTTTCTGGCTGTTCGTGGTCATCGTGGCCTCGGGAGTCCTGCGGGCGATGCTCGGCTTTGCCGGATCGCTGCTGGCGGCGGGTTTGGCCGGCACCCTGGCCTGGTGGATGTTCGGCTCATGGCTGGTCGCCGGGATAGCCGCGCTTGTCGCCTTCGTCTTCTCCTTCGCCCGCACGGGCGGCCACGGCGGTCTTGGCAGCGGCGGATTTTCCTCGGGCGGTGGGTCCTCCGACGGCGGCTTCTCGGGCGGCGGTGGCGGTTTCGGGGGCGGCGGCGCTTCCGGGAGCTGGTGACATGAACTTTGCACGTACGCTCAAGCATCTCGCCACGCCGGGCTGGCTGGCCTGGCGCAGGTACCGATCCGCGGATCGCGAAGTCATCCGTGCCGCGGTCGCCACTTCGGAAGCAAGCCATCGCGGTGAACTGCGTGTCGTCATCGAAGGCCCGTTGCCGCTGCGATGCCTACTCCGGGGGCAGACTGCGCGCGAACGCGCGGCCGATCTGTTCGCGCACGTGGGCGTGGGAAGGACCGACGAAGCGACGGGCATCCTCATCTACGTTCAACTCGTCGATCACCGGGTCGAGATTCTCGCCGATCGCGGCATCGATGCCCGTGTCGCCCGGGGTGAGTGGGAAAGCATCTGCCGCGAGATGGAGTCGGCGTTCAGAGACGGCGCCTGGCGGCGCGGCGTGCTCGAAGCCATCGATCGGGTGTCCCGCCTGCTGTCGGTGCACTTCCCGGCCCGGCCGGGCAATCGCAACGAACTGGACGATCGTCCGGAGCTGTTCTAGTTTAGTGAGCCCGGTCGTCCAGCAGCGCGACATCGTCGTGCTGGCGCTGGTTTTCGATATGGCGCTTGCGGACCAGCCACATGGTTCCGGCGACGAACAGGCCGAACAGCACGATGACGGCGTAGATCGACAGGCCGGCCATGACCAGCAGCGAGTAGAGCCCGGTCATGATGAGGATCGACAGGTTCTCGTTGAAGTTCTGCACCGCGATCGAATGTCCCGCGCCCATCAGGATGTGGCCGCGGTGCTGGAGCAGGGCGTTCATGGGGACGACGAAGAAGCCCGACAGGGCGCCGACGATCACCAGCAGCGGCGCGGCCAGCCACATGTCGCGCACGAAGACCATCAGGATCACGACGAAAGCCATGGCGATGCCGAGCGGTATCACGCGCACCGACTTGCGCAGCGTGATCATCCTGGCGGCCAGCACCGCACCGACGGCGACGCCGACCGCAACGATGCCTTGCAGCATGCTGGCCTTGGACAGGTCGAGGTTCAGCGCCGCCTTCGCCCATTCGATGACGATGAATTGCAACGTGGCGCCCGCGCCCCAGAACAGCGTGGTTACCGCCAGCGAGATCTGGCCGAGGCGGTCGCGCCAGAGCAGCTTCAGGCAATGGTTGAATTCGTGGATGAGATAAACCGGATTCCTCTTCAGCGGCTTGTGGTCGACGCCCGTGTCGGGAATGTAGAGATTGAACAGCGCAGCGACGAGATACAGCACACCGACAATGACGAGGTTCATTTCCGCGATGGAGTCGATGCCCGTATCGATGAGCGGAAAGTCGAATGCGAGCAGGTTCAGGGCAACATCGGGCTTGATCATCATGCCGCCGATGACCACGCCCAGGATGATCGCCATCACCGTCAGGCCCTCGATCCAGCCGTTGGCGACCACGAGCAGCCGATGCGGCAGATATTCGGTCAGGATGCCGTACTTGGCGGGCGAGTAGGCCGCGGCACCGAGGCCGACGACGGCATATGCGACCAGCGGGTGGGCGTTGAAGAACATCAGCGCGCAACCGAAGATCTTGATGCCGTTGCTGATGAACATGACCCGCCACTTGGGCATCGAGTCCGCGAAGGCGCCGACGAAAGCGGCGAGGGCGACATAGGACACGGTGAAGGAAGTCTTGAGCAGCGGCTCGTACCCCGCGGGCGACTGCAGGTCGCGCAGGATGGCGATGGCAGCGATCAGCAGCGCGTTGTCGGCGAGCGCGGAGAAGAACTGCGCCGCCATGATGATGTAGAAGCCGAGGGACATGGGCCGGGGCTTTATACCACGAAAGATTTAAGGCCACCTTGCAGCGGCCGGCGCCGCGAAAAATGGCCGGCATCAGGCTCCCTTATGTGTGCAAATTGTGCTTGAATATCACGCTGAACTAATGGAAGGCCTCAGGAGGGAGAAGTTCCATGGCTGATCGCAGGCTGCAAGTGTTTCATGCCGTCGCCAAGCAATTGTCGTTCACCAAGGCGGCCGAGATCCTATTCATGACTCAGCCGGCCGTCACTTTCCAGATCAAGCAGCTGGAAGAGCATTTCAATACCCGCCTGTTCGACCGCGGCCATGGCCGCATCGCCCTGACGCCGGCCGGCGAACTGGTGCTCACCTATGCCGAACGAATACTCGGCCTCTCGTCGGAAATGGACGTCCGCCTGGCGGAGATGACCGGCGAGATCGGCGGTTCCCTGCTGGTCGGCGCCTCGACCACCATCGCCGAGTTCATGCTGCCGCGCATCCTCGGCGAATTCAAGTCGGCCTACCCGAATGTCCGGCCGCGCCTGGTCGTCGCCAATTCGGAAACCATCGAGACGCGCGTTGCCGAGCACACGATCGACATCGGTTTCATCGAGTCACCCTCGCATCAGCCGAATCTCGAGACGGAGACCTGTTGCGACGACGAACTCCAGGTGATTTGCAGCCCGAAGTTCCCCTTGGCGAAGTTCAAGGAGTTGACTCCGCAACAGCTCATCGACCAACCCTATGTGTCCCGGGAGCCGGGTTCGGGAACCCGCGAATTCACCGATTCGTATCTGCGCAAGGCCGGCATCGCGCCCGACGATATGAAACTGGTCATGGAACTGGGCAGCCCGATCGCCTTGAACGGCGTCGTGGAAACCGGGCTGGGCTTCGCCATCGCGTCGATCGGTTCGGTACGCAAGGCACAGCGGCTGGGCGACCTCATTTCGATCCCCCTCAAGCCGCGGCTGATCCGGACCCTCTCGATGGTGTATCCCAAGGAGAAGTTCCGCTCCCGCCTGGTGACGACCTTTGTCGACTTCGCCTCGGGAAAGCTGAAGCAGCTGTCGACGAAATAGCCGGGTGTGAGAAACTCGCGCGCATGACCAGTTCCGCCGCGCGTCCGATCCGCGCCCGTTTCGACCCTGCCGCCCTGCGGCACAACCATGCCGTTGCCCGCCACCACGCCGGGCCGGCGCGACTCTGGTCCGTCGTCAAGGCCAACGCCTACGGACATGGCCTGCGGCGGACCGTCGCGGCCCTCGCGGAAGTCGCCGACGGCTTCGCCCTGATCGAGCTCGAATCCGCCCTCGCGTTGCGCGAGTCCGGGATTCGCCAGCCGATCCTGATGCTCGAAGGCTGTTACTCGACCGAGGAACTGCCGTCGTTCGCCGAAGGTCATCTGACCCCCGTGTTTCACGGCCTGGCGCAGGTGGATGCCTTCTGCGCCCTGGCGCTGCCGGTGCGTTTGCCGGTTTATCTCAAGCTCAATACCGGCATGAACCGTCTCGGCCTGGAGGCG
>JAEHDA010000072.1 GCA_016880655.1 Rhodocyclaceae bacterium | reverse complement strand
TGCTCGGAGTTGCGGCCCTGGCCGGCGCGGGGCTGCTGGCGATCCTGCTGGCGCTGTCGCGCACGCCGGGTGCGCAGGATCTGCTGCCGCAGGGCGATTTCTTCCGTGCCGCGCTGATCGTGCACGTCGACCTCTCGGTGCTGATCTGGTTCATGGCCTTCGCGGCAGTGCTGTGGAGCCTGGCGGGCAGCGGCCGCTACGCCGCGCTGGGAGTGGCCGGCGTCGGCTGCGCGGCCGCCGGCACGCTGCTGATGGTGGTGTCGCCCTTCTTCCCCGATGCGCGGCCGCTGCTCAACAACTACATTCCCGTCCTGCGCCAGCCGGCCTTCTTCGCCGGTTTGCTGCTCGCCGGCACGGGTTTCGCGCTGGCAATGCTGCGCAGCGTGGCGACGATCCGTGTTTCAGGCGATCCGGCGCGGCTCGCGGTGCTGCTGTCGGCGCTGATCGGAGCGGCAGCGTTCGTCGTTACCTTCCTGGCCTGGACAGGGCTGCATGAAACGCTCGATGGCCAGGGCTATTTCGAGATGCTGTTCTGGGGCGGTGGCCACGTGCTGCAATTCCAGCACGCGCTGCTTGCCGCGCTGGCCTGGTTCTGGCTGGCCGGAGAACTCGGCGTGTCGCCACGGCTGACTATTGGCCGGGCCGGCGCCCTGTTCGCGCTCGCAGCGCTGCCCGTGCTGGCGGTGCCGGCGATCCTGCTCGTCGCGCCAGCCGGTTCCGGCCACTATGTCGCGTACTTCGCGCGCCTCATGGAGTTCGGCCATCCGTTGCTGCTGCCGCTCCTGGTGCTGGCGCTCGTCGCGCTGTGGCGTGCGCGTTCGCAGTCGTCGCCGGCCAAGTCGGCGCTGGCGGCTTCGCTGACGCTGTTCATCGTCGGCGGCGCGCTCGGCTACCTGATCCGCGGCGTCAACGTCGTGATTCCCGCTCACTACCACGGCGCCATCGTCGGCGTGACGCTGGCCTTCATGGGCCTGACCTACGTACTGCTGCCGAAGCTGGGCTTCGGCGAGGCGACCGGGCGCATGGCGCGGCTTCAGCCCTACGTCTATGGCGGCGGCCAGTTGCTGCATGTGCTCGGCCTCGCCTGGTCGGGCGGCTACGGCGTGCAGCGCAAGGTGGCCGGGGCGGAGCAGATGCTGGTGACGCTGCCGCAGAAGCTCGGCATGGGCCTGATGGGGCTGGGCGGACTGGTCGCCGTGGTTGGCGGTGTGATGTTCGTGCTGGTGTGCCTGAGGGCGATGCTCAGGGCGCGGCGGTGAGCTGCGCGTAGTCCGCGGCCATCGCGGCCGGATCGTGCGGCCAGGAGAAGGTCGCCTTCAACTTCCCTTGCGGGTCGATCAGGTATGCGACCGCGCTGTGGTCCACGACATACAGCTTCTTGTCCTGTGCGTCGTGACGCTCGTAGCGGACGCCGAGGTGCTTGACCAACGCCGCCAGCGCCGCATCGTCGCCGCTGGCGCCGACGAAGCCGGGATCGAAGAAGCGCACGAATTCGGCCAGCCGTTCGGGCGTGTCGCGGGCCGGGTCGACCGAGACGAAGACCACTTGCGGCACGGCTGTGCCATTGGCCTCCAGCCACGTCTTCAAGTCCTTCAGGGTCGCCAGTGTGGTCGGACAGATGTCCGGGCAGAAGGTGTAGCCGAAGGCGAGCACCGTCCAGTGGCCGAGCAGATCGGCGTTGGTCAGCGTGCCGTCGGCTCGGTGCAGGGCGAAGGTTGGCAGCGGTGTGGCGTCATTGATGCGCGTTGCCGATGGCAGGTTGCCGGATGGCGGCAGCGCCGGGGCCGGCGCGCGCAAGTGCCGCCAGGCCAGGAAAGCACCGGAAAGCATCAGCGCCATGCCCAGCGCAATCAGCCACTGGGCGATGGCCGGCCGCGCAGGATCAGCCACGGCGGTACGCGTAGGGGCTCCAGTTTTCTTCGAGCTGGGGCGGCGTCGGCCAGTTGCCGTGCGGCGGCGGCGAGACGGTGGTCCATTCGAGAGACTTCGATCCCCACGGATTCTCGCCGGCCTTCGGACCCTTGATGGCGCCGACGATCCAGTTGATCAGCGCGATCACGAAACCGATGCCGAGGATGACGGCGCCGAAAGTCATCAACTGGTGCGCGCCCTCGAACTGCGACATATGCGAGTAGTCGTAGTAGCGCCGCGGCATGCCTTTGACGCCGATGTCCATCATGGTCCAGAAGACGATGTTGGTGCCGGCGAAGGTGATCCAGAAGCCGAGCTTGCCCCAGAACTCGTTGTACATGCGGCCGGTGATCTTGGGGAACCAGTAGTAGACGCCGGCGAAGATGGCGAAGGTACCGGCGACGGCCATCACGTAATGGAAGTGGCCGACCACGTAGTACGAGCGCGACAGGTGCACCGTCAGTGAAGTCACCGCCAGTGGAATGCCGGTGAGGCCGCCGATCAGGAACAGGAACATCACGCCCAGTGCGTAGAGCATCGGCGTCTGGAAGGTGATCGAGCCCTTGTAGAGTGTGCCGGCGAGGCCGATCACCATCAAGCCGACCGGCACCGAGATCAACAGGGTGGTGATCATCATGCCGATGCGGATCCAGTCGGCCATGCCCGAGGTGTAGAGGTGGTGCACCCAGACTTCGCCCGAGAGGCCGACGATGCCGAAGATGCCGCCATAGACGACCATCTTGTAGTTGAACGGCGGGTTCTTGGCGAAGGTGGTGACGATCTCGTAGATGACGCCAATGAAGGGCAGGAAGATCACGTACACCGCCGGGTGCGAGTAGAACCAGAACAGGTTCTGGTAGGTGAGCACGTCGCCGCCGGCCGTTGGGTCGAAGAAGTGCGTGCCCAGGTATTTGTCGAAGCTGATCAGCGTTACCGCGGTACCCAGCACTGGCACGAAGATCAGTTGCAGGACGAAGGCGCCCAGCGTGCACCAGACGAAGATGTTTAGGTTGCCCCACTTCAGGCCCGGCGCGCGCATGTAGGCGACGGTGGTCAGGAAGTTGACCCCGCCGATGATCGAGGCGAAGCCGAGTATCAATACCGTGAAGGTGTAGAGCGCGGTGTTGCCCGTGCTGATGGTCGAGTAGGGCGGATAGCCGGTCCACATCACATCGGGCGGATCAGGAATGAAGAAGGTCAGCAGTGCCAGGATGATGCCGACGTAGAACAGCCAGACCGACAGCGCATTGACACGCGGGAAGGCGACGTCCTTGGCGCCGATCATCAGCGGAATGCAGTAGTTGGCGAAGAAGCCGGTCAGTGCCGGGATCT
>JAEHDA010000071.1 GCA_016880655.1 Rhodocyclaceae bacterium | reverse complement strand
GCCTGGCCAAGCAGCCGAATCAACTGCGTCGTCAGCATGATGGCGAACAATGCGACGAAGACCGTGGCCGCGGTCTGGGAAAATTCGCGCTGGGCGGCGCGCCGGAAGATCATCTTGGAGCCACGGGAGCGGAGTTCAGGGGGCTTTGACTTTTGGCAAAACTAACGGCGATAATCGCAATACGGTCGAATTAGATAAAAACATCAACACTTCCCCCTTTCGCAACCAGGAGCGCGACACGTGGAATTTAGCATAAGAAGCGGCAGCCCCGAGAAGCAGCGCAGCGCCTGCGTCGTTGTCGGCGTATTCGAGCCGAGGAAACTGTCGCTGCCCGCGGAGGTTATCGACAATGCCGCACGCGGGTACCTGTCGGACCTGCTGCGCCGTGGCGACATGGAAGGCAAGGCCGGATCGACGCTGTTGCTGCACAATGTTCCCGGCACCCTGGCGGACCGGGTGCTGCTGATCGGCCTGGGCAAGGAGAAGGAATTCCGCGAAAAGGAGTTCCGCGCTGCGGTAACCACCGCAGTGAAGACACTCAACGAAACCGGCGGTTTCGATGGCACCCTTTACCTGACCGAATTGACCGTCAAGAAGCGCGATGTCGCGTGGCGGGTGCGGCAGGCGACCATGGTGGCGCTGGAAGCGCTCTACCGGTTCGACCGCCTGAAGTCGAAGAAAGATGACGTCCGCCGGCCACTGCGCAAGCTGACGTTCTGCGTCGAGCGACGCAACGAACTCGCCCCGGCCGAGGAGGGCTTGGCCCAGGGCCAGGCGATCGCCGCCGGGGCCAACCTGATGAAGGATCTGGGCAACCTGCCGAGCAACATCTGTACACCCGGCTACCTGGCGGATCAGGCGCGCCAATTGGCGACCGAACACGGTCTGGGCGTGGAAGTACTGGAACGTGCCGACATGGAGAAGCTCGGCATGCACACGCTGCTCTCCGTCGCCAAGGGCTCGCACGAACCGCCGAAGTTCATCGTCCTCAAGCATTCCGGCGGCAAGGCCGACGAGAAGCCGATCGTACTGGTCGGCAAGGGCATCACCTTCGACACGGGCGGCATTTCCCTCAAGCCCGCCGCCGAGATGGACGAGATGAAGTTCGACATGTCCGGCGCGGCCAGTGTGCTCGGCACCATGAAGGCGGTTGCCGACATGAAGCTGCCGCTTAACGTCATCGCCGTGATTCCCACCACCGAGAACATGCCGGGCGGCGGCGCCACCAAGCCTGGCGACGTGATCACTTCTATGTCGGGGCAGACAGTCGAAATTCTCAACACCGATGCGGAGGGCCGCCTGATCCTGTGCGATGCGCTGACCTACGTCGAGCGTTTCGATCCGGCCTGCGTGATCGACGTCGCGACGCTTACCGGCGCCTGCGTCATCGCCCTCGGCGGCGTCGCGACGGGCCTGCTGAGCAATACGGACAGCCTGGCCCGCGAACTGCTGGATGCCGGCCAGGAAGCTTACGATCGGGCCTGGCAGTTGCCGTTGTGGGAAGACTACCAGGAGCTGCTGAACAGCAATTTCGCCGACATGGCCAACATCGGCGGACGCGCAGGCGGCACCATCACGGCAGCGTGCTTCCTGTCGCGCTTCGCCAAGAAGTTCGACTGGGCACACCTCGACGTTGCCGGCACTGCCTACCGTTCCGGCAAGGAAAAGGGTTCGACCGGCCGGCCGGTGCCGCTGCTGGCGCACTT
>JAEHDA010000372.1 GCA_016880655.1 Rhodocyclaceae bacterium | reverse complement strand
GGCGGCTCGTCCATCAGTGCGATCTGCTCGCGCAGTTCGAGGATGCGGTCCTGCCAGTAGCGTTGCGTGTTGAACCAGGGAAACGCGGCGGGGAATGCCGGGTCGTCCCAGCGACGGGCGATCCAGGCGCTGTAGTGGATCAGCCGCAGCGTGCGCAGTGCCTCGACCAGATGCATCTGGCGCGGATCGAAATCGGCGAACTGCTCGTAGCCGTCGATGATCTCGCCGAACTGGCGGACCATCTGCTCGCGTTCGCCTGAGAGCAGCATCCAGAGATCCTGGATCGCCGGTCCCGTGCGGGCGTCGTCGAAGTCCACGAAGTGCGGTCCCTCATCGGTCCATAGCACGTTGCCGAGGTGGCAGTCGCCGTGCAGGCGCAGGGTCTTCACGGCGCCCGCGCGGTCGTAGCAGCGGCTCACGCCGGCTAGCGCCTGATCGACGACGCTGGACCAGGCCGGCAGCAGGTCGGGCGGAATGAAATCGTGTTCGAGCAGGAAATCGCGCGGCGTGTCGCCATGACTGACTTTTGTCAGCCCCGGGCGACGGCGGAACGGCTTGGCGGCGCCGACCGCGTGGATGCGGCCGATGAAACGGCCCAGCCATTCGCGTACGCCGGGTGCGTCGATCTCGGGCGAACGCCCGCCCTGGCGCGGGAACACGGCGAAGCGGAAGCCGCCGTGCGCATTGAGCGTCTTGCCGCCGAGCATCAGCGCGGGCACGGCGGGAATTTCGGCTGCGGCGAGTTCGGCGACGAAGGCGTGCTCCTCGAGAATCTCCGCGTCCGACCAGCGACCGGGCCGGTAGAACTTGGCCACCATGGGCGCGCTGTCTTCGATGCCCACCTGATAGACGCGGTTCTCGTAGCTGTTCAGGGCCAACATGCGGCCGTCGCAATCGAGGCCGACGCTCTCCAGCGCGTTGAGCACGGCGTCCGGAGTCAGGCTGGTGTAGGGCGTCTGCCGGCTCGCCATCAGACCCGCCCGGCCTTCATGGCGATCGGCCAGACGATCTCGCGCAGGCCGTCGCCCCAAACCGGCGCGAGTCGTTCGCCCAGGGCCGGCAGCGGGTCGGCACCCTCGTCCTTGACGTAGCGACGCGTCGCCGACCAGGTGCCGAGATAGGCGAGCAGGTCGGCGAGCGACCATTGCAGTCGAATCTCGAAGTGCGGCACCGCGATCTCGGCGAACGGGAACGGCATGCCGCCGTAGGCAAGGTCGACCCACTTGCGTTCCGGCGGCCAGTGCGGGCCGAGCTTGTGCGTGTAGAAGTCGTCGAGGATGGCGTTGATGGCCGGTTCGCCCCGCAGCAGTTGGTAGGTCCAGGCGACGATCAGGCCGCCGGGCTTCGCGACGCGGCGGACTTCGGCGTAGAAGCGCTCGAAGTCGAACCAGTGCAATGCCTGGGCGATGGTGACGACGTCGGCGCAATGATCGGGCAGGCCGCTGGCCTCGGCCGGCGCGGCGCGGTAGTCGATGCGCGGATGGGGCTGCGCCTGGGCGATCTGTTCCGCCGAAAAGTCAGTCGCGGTGACACGCCGATAGCGCACGACCAGCGGCACCGAGGCCTGGCCGTTACCGCAGCCGCAGTCCCAGGCGAGGTCGTGCCCCGCTGAATGTGCGGCGATCCAGTCGAACAGCGCTTCCGGGTAGCCGGGGCGAAACTTCGCGTAGTCGGCGGCGTGACCGGAAAAGTGGTCGCCGGCCATCAGGCCCCTTCTTGCTCCGCCAGCCGGCGCAGCACCAGCGGAAATGCGCCGGTGAGGTAGAGCGCGATGGCGGTGACGAGCATGGCGATGCCGGTGCCCTCGTCGGCCAGCAGCGGATGCAGGTCGCCGCCGATGCCGGCCAGCGCGACGATGCCGATGATGAGGCTGGTCGTGCCGAGGAAGGTGAAGGTGATGAAGGTGAGCGGCCAGTGGCGATGTTTCATTTCGGCCTCTTGTCGACAACGCGCTTCGCCTTGCCGGTCGAGCGCTCGATGACGCCGGTCGCTTCGATGTGGATGCGCGTGTTGATGCCGATCAGCGCCTTGATGTGGTGTTGCAGTTCGCGTGCGGCGCTTTCGCGGTCGGCCTCGGAGATCACGTCGGGTTTGGCTTCCACGCGCACGTCGAGTTCATCCATGTGGCCGCGCCGCGAGACCTCCAGAAGGTAGTGGGCCGAGAGTTTCGGCACCTTGAGGATCTGTTCCTCGATCTGCGAGGGGAAGACATTGACGCCGCGGATGATCAGCATGTCGTCGGAACGCCCGGTGATCTTGCCCATGCGGCGGAAGCTGCGCGCGGTCGGCGGCAACAGGCGCGTCAGGTCGCGCGTGCGGTAGCGGACGATGGGTAGCGCTTCCTTGGTCAGCGAGGTGAATACCAGTTCGCCGGGCGAACCCTCGGGCAGCACCGCGCCGGTCTCGGGATCGATGATCTCGGGGTAGAAGTGGTCTTCCCAGATCACCGGGCCGTCCTTGCTTTCGATGCATTCCGCGGCCACGCCCGGGCCGATCACCTCGGACAGGCCATAAAGGTCCATGGCATCGATGCCGAGCCGCGTCTGCAATTCGCCGCGCATCTGCTCGCCCCAGGGCTCGGCGCCGAACATGCCGCGCTTGAGCGTCGTACTCGCCGGGTCGATGCCCAGTCGCTCCATCTCGTCTACGATGTTGAGCACATACGACGGCGTGCCGACGATCATCGTGGCCTTGAAGTCCTGGATCAGCTGCACCTGCCGCTCGGTCTGGCCGCCCGAGATCGGCACTACGGTGCAGCCGAGCCTTTCAGCGCCGTAATGCACGCCCAGGCCGCCGGTAAACAGGCCGTAGCCATGGGTGACGTGGATGATGTCGGAGCGCGTTGCCCCGCCCGCGTGCAGCGAGCGGGCCATGATGCGGGCCCAGGTGTCGATGTCGTTCTGCGTGTAGCCGACCACGGTGGGCTTGCCGGTCGTGCCGGAGGAGGCATGCACGCGCACCACGTCGTCCATCGGTACCGCGAACATGCCGAAGGGGTAGGTGTCGCGCAGGTCGGTCTTGGTGGTGAAGGGAAACTTCGCCAGGTCGGCAAGCGCATGCAGGTCGTCGGGATGCACGCCCGCTGCCTCGAACCTGGCACGGTAGTGCGGCACGCGCTCGTAGGCCCAGCCCAGCGTCTTCTTCAGGCGCGAGAGTTGCAGGGCTGCGATCTCGTCGCGGCTGGCGGTTTCGATCGGCTCCATGGCCGCAACGGGGGAACGCAAGATCGGGACGGGTTCAGGCGGGACGCTTGGCGGAGCCTTCCCAGCGCATGGCGACGTTCTTCTGGTCGTCGATGAACTCGAGGAAATCCTCGGCGGAGTTGAAGTTCTTGCCTTCGAGGACGCCGGCATCCGGAATCGAGTAGATGGAGATGTCGCGGTCGACGATGTCGAGGCCGTTGGCCGCGGCGATCTCGACGATCTGGGACACCTTCGACAGCACCGACTCGGGCGTGACGAAGGGAATCATGACCCAGATCGCGGTGCCGTTGCGGGCGACCAGATCGGTCTTGCGCAGCGAAGTGCGCAACTGCCTGGCGAGATCGATCAGCATCTGTAGCGCGTCCTTGGCGCCATAGGCGTCGCCGAGCTTCTTCTGGTCGTGGAAGCTGATGCAGACCAGGCTGTGGCGCAGGTTACTGGCGTAACGCGCCTGCACGGCCAGCACCCATTCCAGGACGTAGAGAAACTTCTCCCACGCGGCGGTATCTTCTTTCATGGTCGCGACCTCGGTCTCGGAAAGGAATGGCTGGGTCATGGCGGACGAAATCGCTAGCGTGGCCGCCGGTCGATGACGCGCTTGGCCTTGCCGACCGAGCGCTCGATGGTGCCCACGGCCTTGACCTCGATGTGGGTCGAAATGCCGATGTAGGACTTGATGTGGTGCGCCAGTTCGTGCGCGGCGAATTCCTTCTCGGCGCCGGTGGCGGTGCCGAATTCCGGCTTCATCTCGACGTTCACGGTCACGGTATCCAAATGGCCGTCACGGTCGACCTCGATCAGGTAGTGCGGCGACAGCTTCGGCGTCTTGAGGATCTGCTCCTCGATCTGCGACGGGAAGACATTGACGCCGCGGATGATCAGCATGTCGTCGGAACGGCCGGTGATCTTGCCGATGCGGCGCATCGAGCGCGAGGTCGGCGGCAGCAGGCGGGTCAGGTCGCGGGTGCGGTAACGGATGACCGGCAGCGCTTCCTTGGTCAGCGAGGTGAATACCAGTTCGCCCAGTTTGCCGTCCGGCAGCACCTCGCCCGTATTCGGGTCGACGATCTCGGGGTAGAAATGGTCTTCCCAAACCACAGGACCGTCCTTCGACTCGACGCACTCGTTGGCGACGCCCGGGCCGATCACCTCCGACAGGCCGTAGATGTCCACCGCCTGCATGTCGAAGCGACGCTCGATCTCCTCACGCATCTGGTGCGTCCAGGGTTCCGCGCCGTGGATACCCAGGCGCAGCGAACACTTGGCCGGATCGAGGCCCTGACGGACGAATTCGTCGCCGATCGCCAGCATGTACGAGGGCGTGACCATGATGATGTCCGGCTCGAAATCGAGGATCAGCTGCACCTGCCGCTCGGTCTGGCCGCCACCGAACGGGATCACGGTGCAGCCGAGGCGTTCCGCGCCATAGTGGGCGCCGAGGCCGCCGGTGAACAGGCCGTAGCCGTAGGAAACGTGCACCTTGTCGCCTTGACGGCCCCCTGCGGCGTGGATCGAGCGCGCCATCAGGTGCGCCCACATGTCGATGTCGTTCTGGGTGTAGCCGACCACGGTCGGCTTGCCGGTGGTACCCGACGAGGCGTGTACGCGCACGACCTTTTCGCGCGGTACGGCGAACATCCTGAACGGGTAGTTCTCGCGCAGGTCCTGCTTGGTCGTGAAAGGAAACTTCGCCAGGTCGGCCAGCGACTTCAGATCCTTCGGATGAATGCCGGCGGCGTCGAACTTCTGCTTGTAGTGCGGGACGTTGTCGTAGGCATGCTGAAGCGACCAGCGCAGGCGTTCCAGTTGCAGGGCCGCGATCTCGTCGCGGCTGGCGTTCTCGATCGCGTCGAGTCCGATTCTTTCGGTCACGTGGCGGGCTCCCGGGTTCTTGTAGTGATTGCCCGCGAATTATCCCTCAGTTCCCGGGGTTTCTTCGCTCTCGAAGAAATGGCCCTTGATCCGGGCGGCCCGGCCACGGAACACGGCGATCAGCTTGCCGTCCTGGTTGGTGACCTCGATGTCGTACACGCCGCTGCGCCCACCTTGGTGGCGGGCGTGGCCCTGGGCCGTGAGCAGATCGCCCAGGTGGGCGGGAGCGAGGAAGTTGATGTCCACGCCCGCCGCGACGGCGCGATGGTTGAAGCTGTTGCAGGCGTAGGCGAAGGTCGAGTCGGCCACCGCGAAGATGAAACCGCCGTGACAGGTGCCGTGACCATTGACCATGTCCTGCCGGACCGCCATCGTCAGCGTGGCAACGCCGGGACCGACCGCGACGATCTTCATGCCCAGGCCCTGTGCCGCATGGTCGTCCGGCCACATGATCTCGGTGCAGCGTTGAGCGATCTGTTCCGGAGTCAGCATCTTGAAAGGAATGACGAATATGCTATTAATTTTGCAGTGCAGCACATAATTAGATATTATCGCTACTTCTGGCAAGCAAGACCTAGTGAGGAAGAGTATCTCATGAAGATCCACGAGTATCAGGGCAAGGAAATCCTCAGGAAGTTCGGGGTTGCGACTCCGCGCGGCATTCCGTGTTTTTCGGTCGACGAGGCCGTCAAGGCAGCCGAGACCCTGGGCGGCAAGATCTGGGTGGTGAAGGCGCAGATTCATGCCGGCGGACGCGGCAAGGGTGGCGGTGTCAAACTCGCCAGGTCGCTCGACGAAGTGAGGCAGCACGCCTCCAGCATCCTCGGCATGCAGTTGAAGACGCACCAGACCGGCCCGGAAGGCCAGAAGGTGCGGCGCCTGCTGGTCGAGGACGGCGCCGACATCAGGAAGGAATACTACGTCGCGGCGCTGACCGACCGTGCCACGCAGAAGGTGGCCATGATGGCTTCCTCCGAAGGCGGCATGGACATCGAGGAAGTCGCGCACAAGACACCCGAAAAGATCATCAAGGTCTTCGTCGATCCGCTGGTCGGCCTGACCGACGCGCAGGCGCTGGAATTGGCCAAGGGCATCGGCGTGCCGGAAGCCTCGATCGCGCAGGCGGTCGACACCCTCAAGAAGCTCTACACCTGCTACACGGAAACCGATGCCTCGCTGGCGGAAATCAATCCGCTGATTTTGGAGGGCAACGGCAACATCAAGGCGCTCGACGCCAAGTTCAACTTCGACGCCAACGCGCTCTACCGCCAGCCCGAGATCGTCGCCTACCGCGACCTCGATGAAGAGGATGCCGACGAGATCGAGGCCTCGAAGTTCGACCTCGCCTACATTTCGCTCGATGGCAACATCGGCTGCCTGGTGAACGGCGCGGGCCTGGCGATGGCCACCATGGACACCATCAAGCTGTTCGGCGCCGAACCGGCCAACTTCCTCGACGTCGGCGGTGGCGCGACGACCGAGAAGGTCACTGAAGCCTTCAAGATCATGCTCAAGAACCCCAAGGTGAAGGGCATCCTGGTCAACATCTTCGGCGGCATCATGAAGTGCGACACCATCGCCACGGGCGTGGTCACGGCAGCCAAGGAAACACATCTTGCCGTGCCGCTGGTGGTGCGCATGAAGGGCACCAACGAAGACCTCGGCAAGAAGATCCTTGCCGAATCCGGCCTGCCGATCATTGCCGCCGACACCATGGCGGAAGCCGCGACGAAGATCGTCGCCGCAGTGAAGTAAGGAAAAGAACATGTCGATCCTGATCAACAAGGACACCAAGGTCATCACCCAGGGCATCACCGGCAAGACCGGCCAGTTCCATACCGAGAAGTGCATCGAGTACGCCAACGGCAGAAATTGTTTCGTCGCCGGCGTGAACCCCAAGAAGGCCGGCGAGAAGATCTTCGACGTGCCGATCTTCGCTTCGGTGAAGGACGCCAAGGCCGCCACCGGCGCCACCGTTTCCGTGATCTACGTGCCGCCCGCGGGTGCCGCCGACGCGATCTGGGAAGCCTGCGAGGCCGACCTTGACCTGGCCATCTGCATCACCGAGGGCATCCCCGTGCGCGACATGCTGGTCGTGCGCAACAAGATGAAGCAGAAGGAAGCCAAGGGCGGCAAGAAGACGCTGCTGCTCGGCCCCAACTGCCCGGGCCTGATTACGCCGGAGGAAATCAAGATCGGCATCATGCCCGGCCACATCCACCGCAAGGGCCGCATCGGCGTCGTCTCGCGCTCCGGCACGCTGACCTATGAAGCCGTGGCGCAATTGACCGAAATCGGCCTCGGCCAGTCGTCGGCGGTCGGCATCGGTGGTGACCCGATCAACGGCCTCAAGCACATCGACATCATGAAGGCCTTCAACGACGACCCGGACACCGACGCGGTGATCATGATCGGCGAAATCGGCGGCCCGGACGAGGCCGATGCCGCGCGCTGGTGCAAGGACCACATGAAGAAGCCGATCGTCGGCTTCATCGCTGGCGTCACCGCACCGGCCGGCAAGCGCATGGGCCACGCGGGCGCGCTGATCTCGGGCGGCGCCGACACGGCGGATGCCAAGCTCGCCATCATGGAAGAGTGCGGCTTCAAGATCACCCGTGATCCCTCGGTGATGGGCAAACTCCTGAAATCGCTGATGTAGCCCCCGCCGGGCCTCCCGGATTGCTCCTTGACGCCAGCCAACCGGGCTGCTATCGGTTAGAGGGGTAATTAAAAGGAGGCGATCATGAAACGGCTTCTGATCTACGGCTTGGTGTTTTCGTCCTGCTTTGTGACGAGTGGCCTTGCGGAGAATGTCGGTCGGCTGAAGTTGGCCGACTTGAAGTCAGAGGGGGCGGTTCAGGTCATGAAGGCGGAGCTTGATGTCCTGTTGCCAGGGGCAAAGGTCACGAATCTGACGCCGGCGGGCAGTACACGCATCTGGAAGAATGACGCTTCGGGGAAGTTCGTTGTTTCGACGGATCTCGTCGGTGATACTCGGGGCGGAATGTTGGGCAGGACGACGACCGGCAACGGAACGTGGCACATTTCGGGGGAGGGCGCCTACTGCGTCCAGATCGAATGGTCGCAGCGGACCGAGCAATGGTGCCGATACCTGTTCAAGCTGGGCGACAAGTACTATGGGGTAAGGTCGCTGGAGAACCCTGCCGCCGATGCTTGGGCATTTTCCTTTTCGCGGTAGATTGCGCGAGTTGAATGTAGAAGAGGCGGGCCGGGGCCCGCCTTTCCATTTGTGGAGCGCGTGAGCAATGGCACTCTTTCTATCCGAAGCGGATGTTCGCCAGCTATTGACCATGGATCTCGCGCTGGAGGCCGTCGAGGCGGCGCACCGGGCGCACGGCATGGGGCGCGCGATCGATGTTCCGCGACAGCGAACGCGTGTGCCGACCGCCTCGCTGCACATCCTGCAAGGCGCGCTGCTCGACGAGGGCGTGATGGGTTACAAGGCCTACACGGTCAGCAAGGCAGGCGCGCGTTTCCTCGTGCACCTGTTCGATGCCGCCAGCGGGCGGCTGCTGGCCGTGATCGAAGCGGATTTCCTCGGCATGATGCGCACGGGCGCCGCGGGCGGTCTCGCCGCCAAACTGCTGGCGCGCGAAGACGCGGCGACGGTCGGCATCTTCGGCGCCGGCTGGCAGGCGCAGAGCCAGATCGAGGCGCTCTGCGGCGTTCGCCGGATCAGGCGAGTGAAGGTTTACTCGCGCGACGCCGAGAGGCGGCGTGTCGCCGCGACTGACTTTTCCCGGCGCTTCG
>JAEHDA010000371.1 GCA_016880655.1 Rhodocyclaceae bacterium | reverse complement strand
TTCGTTTATGACCCGATACCTGGATTGCGGTCGATTCCGGCTCGACCTGAGCCGGCCGCTGATCATGGGCATCGTCAATCTGACCGATGACTCCTTCTCCGGCGACGGCCTGCACGGCAGGGCGGAGAGTGCGATCGCCCAGGGAGTGCGCATGGTGGAGGAGGGCGCCGATATTCTCGATCTTGGTGCCGAGTCGTCGCGACCAGGGGCCGAGCCTGTTTCGACCGAGCAGGAGATCGAGCGCCTGCTCCCCGTCATCGACGGCCTGCGCAACTGTGGCGTACCGCTGTCGATCGATACGGTGAAGCCGGAGGTGATGCGCGCGGCGATTGTGGCCGGGGCGGACATGATCAACGATATCGCCGCCCTGAGCACGCAGGGCGCGCTCGAAGTCGTTGCGGGAAGCAACGTCGGAGTCTGCCTGATGCACATGAGAGGCGAACCGCGCACCATGCAGGCGGAGCCGCGCTATGACGACGTGGTGACGGAGGTGGCGGCGTTTCTGGCGGATCGTATCGCCGCATGCGAAGCGGCCGGAATTGCGCGCCAGCGCATTGTCATCGATCCGGGGTTCGGCTTCGGCAAGACTCTCGGGCATAATCTCGCCCTGTTGCGGCAACTCGGTCGTTTTGCCGAACTGGGCCTGCCGGTGCTGGCGGGAATATCGCGCAAGTCGATGCTCGGCTTGATCACCGGGCGGGCAGTCGGCGACCGTATTGACGCCAGCGTCGCGGCGGCGCTGCTGGCGGTCCAGAAGGGCGCGGCGATAGTGAGGGTTCACGATGTGGCGGCGACGCGCGATGCGCTCGCGGTTTTGCAGGCAATCGAAGGAATGTAAATGGCACGCAAGTATTTCGGTACTGATGGCGTTCGGGGGCGGGTGGGCGAGGGACCTATTACCCCGGAATTCGTGTTGCGGCTTGGCTACGCGGCCGGTACGGCGCTCATCGGCCAGGATGCGATGCCGGCCGGTGAACGGCCGACGGTAATGATAGGCAAGGACACCCGGATTTCCGGCTACATGCTGGAAGCGGCGCTGGAATGCGGGTTCTCGGCGGCTGGCGTCGATGTCATGCTTTCCGGGCCGCTGCCGACGCCGGCCATCGCCTACCTGACGCGGGCGCTGCGCCTCCAGGCCGGGGTGGTGATTTCCGCCTCGCACAATCCCTACGACGACAACGGCATCAAGTTCTTCTCCGCGCAGGGCACCAAGCTGCCCGATGCAGTGGAGGAAGCGATCGAGGCGCAACTCGAGCAGCCAATTGCCTGCCGCGATTCCGCCGGTCTGGGTCGGGCGCGGCGCATCGACGATGCCCGCGGCCGCTATATCGAGTTTTGCAAGAGCACGTTTCCCAATGAACTGGACTTGCGCGGCCTGAAGATCGCCGTCGATTGCGCCCATGGCGCCGGCTACCTTGTTGCGCCGAATGTATTCCACGAACTCGGCGCCGACGTCGTGACGGTCGGCACCAGTCCGAACGGCCTCAACATCAACGACGGCGTGGGCGCTACCTCGCCGGAATCGTTGCGTCGCGCGGTGCTGGAACATCGCGCCGATATCGGCATTGCGCTCGACGGCGACGGCGACCGAGTGGTCATGGCCGACAGCCAGGGCCGGCTCTACGACGGCGACCAGCTGCTGTACGTCATCGCCCGCCAACGCCACGGGACCGGCGGCGTCGCCGGCGTAGTCGGCACGTTGATGTCGAATCTCGGCTTCGAGCATGCGCTCGGCCGACTCGATATTCCGTTCGCCCGCGCCAAGGTCGGCGACCGCTACGTGCTCGAACTCATGCAGGAACGCGGCTGGCCTTTGGGCGGCGAGAATTCCGGCCACATCATTTGCCTCGACAAGCTCTCCACCGGCGACGGCATCATCGCCGCGCTACAGGTGCTGGCGGCGCTGCGTGCCAATCAGGAGACGTTGGCCGACGCCTGCGCGAATCTGACCATGTACCCGCAGAAGTTGATCAACGTGCGTGTCGCGGCCGGGTTCGACTGGAAGAGCGATCCGGGTATCCAGGTCGCCGTGGCGACGGCGGACAAGGCATTGGAAGGCAAAGGCCGTGTGCTGCTGCGTCCGTCGGGGACCGAGCCGCTCTTGCGAGTGATGGTCGAGGGCGAGGACGGTGCGCTGGTGATGGCGCAGGCGGAGGCGATCGCCGCCGCCG
Source organism: Rhodocyclaceae bacterium (assembly GCA_016880655.1). Lineage (GTDB taxonomy): Bacteria > Pseudomonadota > Gammaproteobacteria > Burkholderiales > Rhodocyclaceae > Fen-999. The sequence continues at coordinate 1,095 of JAEHDA010000371.1, read as the reverse complement.
TGCGCGAAGCCGCGGGCGGCTAGCCTCTCATGAAGTGCCTGGAATAACGCGGATTCAGGCGCTCCATCGACAGCAGCAGCGGCAGGTCGGCGGTGTTGAAGTCCGGGTCCCAGGCCGGTTCGCCGCAAATCCATGCACCGGCACGCAGGTAGCCCTTGAGCAGCGGCGGCACGTCCGCAACATGGCCGGTGACCAGTTTCTCGAAGGGCAGCGGATGCCGCGGAAAGACGCGGTACTCCAGCGGCGCCAGATTGTTGTCGATCTGCTGCACGAACAGGTTGGCGGCGTTGTGGCCGCCATCCGCCATCCCTACCGAGGCACAGCCGACCAGGTGGCGATAGCCACCGCGCAGCATGAACTCGGCCAGTTTGCCCCACAGCAAGGCGATGACCGCTCCCGAGCGATAGTCGGGATGGATGCACGAGCGGCCGATCTCGACCATGCCGGGCCGCAGGTTGTCCAGGCGCGTCAGGTCGAACTCGTTGTCGGAGTAGTAGCTGCCAACCTTCTTGGCCGCATCGGGCGTCAGGATGCGGTAGGTACCGACAACCTTGCCGATCTGCTCGTCGCGAACCACCAGATGCTCGCAATACGCGTCGTAGAAGTCGGCGTCCACGCCGGCCGTGCGTGTCTGGAGTCTCGCGCCCATTTCGTCGGCGAAAATCCTGTAGCGCAGGCGCTGGGCCTCTTCGATCTCGTCGTCGGACTGGGCGAGGCCGACCGAATAGTGCTGGTGATGGTTGCGGTGGTTCCGCCATTCCTGAGCATGTAGCATGCTTTTCTCCTGATCGTCGTTGGGTTGTCGCGTCATTCTTGGAGATGACGGTTACAGCGGTGTTGCGTCGGGGTGAAGGCGCGATGAAATCTGGTGTACCAACTCGATGCGGCCGTCCAGGTGTTCCACTACGGCAGAGCAGCTATCTACCCAATCCCCGCAGTTGATGTAGGTCACTTCGCCGACTTCCCGGATCGAGGCGCTGTGAATGTGGCCGCAGATGACCCCGTCCAGACCCCGTTCGCGGACCGCATGGATGACCGAGTCCTCGAAGTCGAAGATGAAGTTCACCGCAGTCTTGACCTTGCGCTTGGCGTAGC
>JAEHDA010000370.1 GCA_016880655.1 Rhodocyclaceae bacterium | reverse complement strand
GTACATCCCCGAAAGCGGACGTTTCTCGAGCGGCTTCATCTTCATGGAATCTGTGTAGTGGACGTCAATGACGTGCCCCAGGAAGGCAATCGCACCATGGGCGGTCATCGCCGCGTCATGTATGCGCGCGATGCCGACGGGCGCATCGTCATCGTGCCGTCGCGCGGCGGCGAGGTGGACGAGACCGTCACCTTGCAAGCACTGGACCTGATCCGCGAGATGACCGAAGCCGCCAGGGCGCGCGTGCTGGCGGGCGAATCGTCGCCGCTGGAATACTGGATGTATGCGCAGCGCCTCGACTTGCCGCAGCTCTCGCAGGTCACCGGTTTCTGGCAATGGCGCATCCGTCGCCATTTCAAACCGCGGCGATTTGCCAAACTGCCGATCGACATCCTGCAGCGCTACGCCGACGTGATGGGCATCACCGTCGAACAGCTCGGGAAACTGCCATGAGCTTGCTGGTCGCGAATTTCCGGCACCGCCATGCCGCCCACTGCGAAAGCGGCGTGGCTTCGTCGATGCTGTCCCATCATGGCGCGAAGCTTTCGGAGGCGATGGCCTTCGGTCTTTCCGCGGCGATGGCTTTTGCCTACCTGCCCTTCATCAAGTTCGCAGGCTTTCCGTTGATTGCGTTCCGCATGCCGCCCAAGGCCATCCTCAAGGGCATGGTCAAGCCGTTCAAGATGCGTTTCCACTTCGAGACCTTCCGCGAACCGGCCCGGGGCATGGCGCGCCTCGACGAGATGCTGGCGCAAGGGCGCATCGTCGGCATCCAGACCTCCGCGTTCTGGCTGCCTTATTTTCCCGCCGACATGCGTTTCCATTTCAACGCGCACAACCTCATCGTGTTCGGCAAGGAAGGCGACGACTACCTGATCAGCGATCCGGTCGTGGAAGACCCGCAGCGTTGCGATGCGGAGAACCTGAGCAAGGCGCGTTTCGCCACCGGCCTCATGGCGCCCAAGGGCTTGCTGTATTACCCGGAGGAGATCGGCCAGAAGCAGGTTACTGCGGCAGCAGTTCTGCGCGCCATCAGGAAGACCGTGCGCGGCATGCTTGGTCCGGTGCCCATCATTGGCGTGCGCGGCATGCGCATGCTGGCCAGGCGCGTCGGCAAGCTCGATCCCGCCGACAAACTCAGCCTCAACTACGTCGGCCACATCGTGCGCATGCAGGAGGAGATCGGCACGGGCGGCGCAGGCTTCCGCTTTCTCTATGCCGCATTCCTGCAAGAGGCGGCGGACATCACCGGGCGTCCGGAACTGAAGGCGCTCGCGGAACGGTTGACCGAGATCGGCGACGGCTGGCGCGAATTTGCACTGAAGGCCGTGCGCATGATCAAGGGCCGCGAGGCGTTCGATCCCACCCGCCTTGCCGCGATGCTGAATACCCAGGCCGCACACGAGGCCGACTTCTTCCGGACGCTGAAGAAAGCGATCGCCTGATGCTGTCGATCCGGCACCTCGGCTATCGCTATCAAGCGGCAGAGGTTCCGGCACTGGACGACGTCTCCTTCGATGCCTCGCGCGGCGAAGTGCTCGGACTACTGGGCCCGAACGGCGCCGGCAAGACGACGCTGATCGCCCATCTGGCCGGCCTCTTGCCGATACAGCGCGGCGAGATCACCGTCGATGCGCAACCGCTGGCGGCGGTTCGCTCGCGGCAGCCGACGCGCATTGCCATCGCGCCGCAGGAATACGCCTTCTATCCCAGCCTCAGCGTGACCGAAAACCTGGCCTGCTTCGCCGGGGTTGGCGGGCTGGCCGGCGGCGAGCGCAAGGCGCGCATCGCCGAATGCCTGGCCTTCGCCCAGATCGAGCGCTACGCCAGGATACGTGCCGACCGCCTGTCCGGCGGCCTCAAGCGGCGGCTCAATCTCGCCATCGCCATGCTGCACCACCCCGAGCTGCTGCTGTTCGACGAGCCGACAGTCGGCGTCGATCCGCAATCGCGCGCGTTCATTCTGGAGGCGGTAAGGAAACTGGCGCAGGCCGGTTGCGCGGTCATCTACACGTCGCACTACATGGAAGAGGTCGAGGCCATCGCCGATCGCGTGGTATTTCTCGACGAGGGCAGGGTGGTAAAGCAGGGCGGCCTGGCCGAACTCCTGGCGGAAGCCGAAGCGGCGGGCGCGCAGGCGCGGCCCAGTCGCGGCAACCTGGAGCAGTTGTTCATGGCACTTACCGACCATTCGCTGCGGACTTGACCATGTTCCTGGCGCTGATGAAAAAGGAACTGCTGGCGCTGTCGCGCGACGTTCACGGGATGGCCGCGCTGTTCCTCTTGCCCATGGTATTCATCGTCGTGATGTCGATGGCGCTGAAGGACGTGTATTCCCCGGTGACCAAGGCGCTGACCTATGCGGTCTCGAACCAGGACCAGGGCAGGATCGCCGGCAAGCTGGTCGAGCGCTGGGTGCGGGACGCAGGTGCTGCGCAAGCTTTGCCAGAAAACTGGCGGGACGAACTTCGCGCCGGTCGATTGCAGTATGTGCTCGTGATCGAACCGGGTTTCTCCACCCTAATGAGCGAGATGGGCCGCAAGGGCGAGGCGAAGGCCCGCTTGCTGGTCGAGCCGGGGCTGGATCATGCGTTATTCGAGATGAAGCGTGCGCGCCTGCTCGCCACGGTGGCGCAGTTGCGTGCGGAGGTACTGCTGGCGCAAATGGACCTTGGCGTGAATGCGGCGGCCCTGGTCGGCGACGCGCCGGTGGCGGCGGAGCGCGTGATTGCCGGGCCGCGCCCGACGGCCGTACAGCAGAACGTGCCTGCCTGGCTGGTGTTCGGCATGTTCTTCGTGGTCGCATCGATCGCCGGTTTGTTCGTGGAGGAGCGTGCCTGCGGCGCGTTGGCGCGCCTGCGCAGCCTGGGCGCACAACCGTGGCAACTGGTTGTCAGC
>JAEHDA010000369.1 GCA_016880655.1 Rhodocyclaceae bacterium | reverse complement strand
CACCGTCCGCCTGCCCGGCTCCAAGAGCATCTCCAACCGCATGCTGCTGCTTTCGGCACTGGCCGACGGCACCACCGAAATCCATGACTTGCTCGATTCCGACGACACGCGGGTCATGATCACCGCGTTGGCCGCGCTGGGCGTCGGCCTTGACAAACGGGGCGCCGACACCTGGCGGGTGCGCGGGGTCGGCGGGCCCTTTCCAGTCAAGCAGGGCGATCTGTTCCTCGGCAATGCCGGTACGGCCTTCCGCCCGCTGACGGCGGCGCTGGCGCTCTCCGGCGGCAACTACAGACTCTCGGGCGTGCCGCGCATGCACGAGCGGCCGATCGGCGATCTGGTCGACGGCCTGCGCCAGATCGGGGCCGATGTGCGTTACGTCGGCAACGAAGGTTTCCCGCCGCTCGAAGTCTTCCCCGCCGAAGTCCGCCTCGATTCGCCTATCCGGGTGCGCGGCGACGTGTCGTCGCAGTTCCTCACCGCGTTGCTGATGGCCCTGCCGCTGACTGGCAAGGCGGCGGTCGTCGAGATGACGACGGAGCTCATTTCGAAGCCTTACATCGAGATCACGTTGAACCTGATGGCGCGTTTCGGCGTCAGGGTCGACCGTGAAGGCTGGAGCCGGTTCACGGTTCCCGCCGGGCAGCGCTACCGCAGTCCGGGCACGGTGCATGTCGAAGGCGACGCCTCGGGGGCTTCGTATTTCCTTGCGGCGGGCGCCATCGGTGGCGGGCCGGTGCGCGTCGAAGGGGTTGGTCGCAACAGCATGCAGGGTGACGTGAAGTTCGCCGACGCGCTGGCGGCGATGGGTGCGCACATCGAAATGGGCGACAACCGGATCGAGGCCAGTTGTCCCGCCAATGGCAAACTTAAGGCCTTCGATCTCGACCTCAATCACATTCCCGATGCGGCGATGACACTCGCCGTTGCGGCACTGTTCGCGGACGGCCCCTGCAAGCTGCGCAACATCGCCTCCTGGCGGGTCAAGGAAACCGATCGCATCGCTGCCATGGCGGCGGAACTGCGCAAGCTGGGTGCGACGGTCGAGGAGGGCGCCGACTGGCTCGGCGTGTCGCCACCACTGACTTTCACGGCGAACGCCGCCATCGATACCTACGACGACCATCGCATGGCGATGTGCTTCTCGCTGGTTGCGCTCGGCGGGGTGCCGGTGCGCATCAACGACCCGAACTGCGTGGCCAAGACCTTCCCGGATTATTTCGAACGCTTTGGGCAGATTGCGGCACCGGTCATCGCCATCGACGGGCCGTCGGCCTCGGGCAAGGGGACGGTCGCGCAGCGGGTGGCCAAGGCGCTCGGCTACCACTTCCTCGACAGTGGTGCGCTCTATCGGCTGACGGCGCTGGCGGCGGCGCGTGCCGGCGTGGCGATCGAGGATGAAGCCGCCGTGGCCGCCGTGGCCACCTCCCTGCCGGCCGAGTTCGAGGGCGAGCGCATCCTGCTTGCCGGAGACGACGTCACCGAAGCCATTCGCGCCGAAAGCATCGGCGTTGGTGCCTCGAAAGTGGCCGCGATGCCTGCCGTCCGCGCCGCCCTGCTGGACCGCCAGCGCGCCTATCGCCGCTTGCCAGGCCTGGTGGCCGATGGCCGCGACATGGGTTCGGTCGTATTTCCGGAAGCCCCGGTCAAGGTGTTCCTGACCGCCTCGGCTGAAGCGCGGGCTGAACGGAGATATAAACAGTTGATCGAAAAGGGAATGCCTGCTAACATGCGCACCCTTTTGCAGGACCTGCAAGAGCGGGACGCCCGAGATGCCGCGAGAGCGGTGGCGCCCCTCAAGCAGTGCGCCGATGCCGACTTGGTGGATACCACGCCGATGGGCATCGACGAAGCGGTGGCAACCGTGCTGGACATTGTTCGCCGGAAGTTGCCGACGTAGTAGACGATGTAGTAGTAAGGTGTTGCGGGATCGCCCGATTCCGCGACGTTGTTCAACCAACCCGCCGGCCGGTTCATATTTGCCAGCCGGCAGCAATAGAGAAGAGTGCCTATGTCCGCTGCTACCGCCACCGCCGTGAATCCCAACGAATCCTTCGCCGCCCTGTTCGCGGAAAGCCTAGAGCGCCAGGAAATGCGCGCCGGGGAAGTGATCACGGCCGAAGTTGTCCGTGTCGACCAGAATTTCGTGGTCGTCAACGCGGGCCTGAAGTCCGAGTCCTTCATCTCCGCCGAAGAATTCAAGAATGATCGCGGTGAACTGGAAGTCGGCCCTGGCGATTTCGTCCAGGTCGCCATCGAAATGCTCGAGGACGGTTACGGCGAAACCCGCCTGTCCCGCGACAAGGCCAAGCGCATCGCCGCCTGGAACGACCTCGACAAGGCGCTGACCGACCAGATCCTGGTCAAGGGCATGATCACCGGCAAGGTCAAGGGCGGCCTCACCGTCATGACCAACGGCATCCGCGCCTTCCTGCCCGGCTCGCTGGTCGATACCCGCCCGGTCAAGGACACCACGCCGTACGAAGGCAAGGAATTCGAGTTCAAGGTCATCAAGCTCGACCGCAAGCGCAACAACGTCGTGCTGTCACGCCGTGCGGTTGTCGAGGCTTCGATGGGCGAAGAGCGCGCCAAGCTGATGCAGACCCTGAAAGAAGGTTCTGTGGTTCAGGGCGTGGTCAAAAACATCACCGAGTACGGCGCCTTCGTCGACCTGGGCGGTATCGATGGCCTGCTGCACATCACCGACATGGCCTGGCGCCGCGTCAAACACCCCTCCGAGGTCGTCGAGATCGGCCAGGAGAT
>JAEHDA010000368.1 GCA_016880655.1 Rhodocyclaceae bacterium | reverse complement strand
TGGCGGGCGAGATCCTTGGCAGTGGTTTCCCCGACGTTGCGGATGCCGAGGGAAAAGATGAATCGGGCCAAGGTCGGGGTCTTGCTCGCTTCGATCGCCGCCAGCAGGTTGGCCGCCGATTTCTCGCCCATCCGGTCGAGCCCCGCCATGCGCTCCAGGTCGAGCGAATACAAGTCGGCAGGCGTCTTCACCAGCCCGGCATCGACCAGTTGATCGACCAGTTTTTCGCCCAGCCCCTCGATATCCATGGCCCGGCGGCCGGCGAAATGCAGCAGAGCTTGTTTGCGCTGGGCCGGGCAATACAGGCCGCCGGTGCAACGTGCGATGGCTTCGTCCTCGGGCCGCTCGATCGTGGAGCCGCACACCGGGCAGGTCTTCGGCATAATGAACTCCGGCGCCATGATCGGCCGCCGGTCAGCCAGTACGCTCACCACTTCCGGAATCACATCGCCGGCACGGCGCACGATCACCGTATCGCCGATACGCACGTCCTTGCGGCGGACCTCGTCCTCGTTGTGCAGAGTGGCGTTGGTAACGGTCACGCCACCGACGAAAACCGGCGCCAGCCGCGCCACCGGCGTGATGGCGCCGGTACGGCCGACCTGCACCTCGATCGCCTCGACGGTCGTCAGTGCCTCCTGCGGCGGATACTTGTGCGCCACGGCCCAACGCGGCTCGCGACTGACGAAACCAAGTTCGGCCTGTAGCGCCAGCGAATTGACCTTGTACACCACGCCGTCGATGTCGAAGGGCAAGGCGTCACGGCGGGCCAGAATGCCGGCGTGAAAGGCAATCAGTTCGCGCGCGCCACGCGCCACGGTGCGATGCTCGCAAACCGGCAGGCCGAAGGCGGCCAGCGCATCGAGCACGCCACTGTGGGTGGTCGGCAATTGCCAGTCTCCGGTTTCGCCGAGTCCATAGGCGTAGAAGGACAACGGCCGCTCGGCCGCCATCTTCGGATCGAGCTGGCGCACGCTGCCAGCCGCGCCGTTGCGCGGGTTGACCAGCGTCGGCTTGCCGAGGCCGCGTTGCCGTTCGTTGTAACGCTCGAAGTCGGGCCGGCTCATGTACACCTCGCCGCGCACTTCCAGGACGGCAGGTGCCACTCCGCTCAGGCGCAGGGGAATCCGCTGGATGGTGCGGATGTTCTGCGTCACGTCCTCGCCGGTCTCGCCGTCGCCGCGCGTCGCCGCTTGCACCAGCACGCCATGCTCGTAGCGGAGATTTATGGCCAGTCCGTCGAACTTGAGTTCCGCCGCGTACTCGACGGGCGGCGCGCTCCCGGGCAGCGCCAGTGCCTTGCGCACCCGCGCGTCGAATGCCTCCGCACCGGCGGGACCGGTCTCGGTTTCCGTCCTGATCGAAAGCATCGGCACGACATGGCGCACCGGCGCGAAGGCCGCCAGCGGCTTGCCGCCGACGCGCTGGGTCGGCGAGTCCGGGGTCAGCAGTTCCGGATGCGATGCCTCCAGGTCCTGTAGCTCGCGAAACAGCTTGTCGTACTCGGCATCCGGAATCGTCGGGGCATCGAGGACGTAGTAGGCGTGATCGTGGCGCGCGATCTCGCCACGGAGGAAGTCGGCGCGCTCTCTCGTCCCGCGCGGAACCGGCATCAGGAGAACAGCCGCAAAGCCCGAACGCTGCCGGCAACGATCTGCTGCCGCGCCATGTTGCCTTGCATCTGGACGATCCTGGCCCGGATACCGGCGATCATCTCCGCGGTGAGCGGGCTGCCCTGGCTATCGACCAGGATGCCGCCCAGTGCCTCGGTCAGCGGCCGCGCCATGGCCACCAGCGCATCGAATGCGGCGGGACCATCGGGCACGCGCGGCACGTCCATGGACAGCGTGACGCCATGCGTGGCGAGCGACGCCAGCGACGCCGGTTCGAACAGTTCCGCACCGACATTGGCCAGCGTGAAGCGGGTCAGGCCGGCTGCGTCGAGGTAGTGGAAGCAGCCGTCGTCGAGCAGGCTGAGGCCGGCGGCTTCGGCCAGCTCCTTCAGGTGCGGGCCGCTCAGCGGCTCATTGCCACCGACGATGTTGACCCCAAGTTGCAGGTCGACGCTGGCGCAGAAATCGTCGATATTGCGGGCGGTCATCAGCACATCGTCGCGCTTCGGCATGCCGACCACGCCCGAGCACTGTCCCGCGAGTTCCCAAACGCCGTCGAGGAACGTGGACAACTCGGCATCGGAAACGGCACCCGTCCGGTCGGCCAGTTGCAGCGCCGCGCAAACCACCTTGTAGCGGCCGGCATCGTGCGCCGACAGCAGCTTCCAGGCGGCAGCGCTTTCATCGAAGCCGAGCCAGGACATCGGCTTGGTGACGTGTCCCGCCCAGCGTGACTGCGCCGCCCACAGGCCGGGCGCCGCGACCGGCTCGACGAAATCGATGCGCACGATGCAGTCGGCAATCTCGTCGGCATATTGTTCGGGCAATGGCGGCAAGCCGCCGCTCTCTGCTGCGGAAACCTCGACGCGCGGCTCGGCATCGCCGACCACCGGCTCGCGGCGTCGTGCCAGCGCGTCTTCGTCGTCCATGTCGGCGGCGGGGGCCGGCGTGCCCGCCTTGGCTCCGAGCAGCGCGTCGGGTTGCTCGCCGCGGAACACCTTCTCGGCCAGCTTCTTCTGCTGGCCCTCCTGCCACTTGTTGTAGCCCCAGACTCCGGCCACCGCGGCGGCGCCCAGTGCGGTCAGAGCAACCTGAAGTTCGTTCATGCAGCTTCCCTCTCGGTCATGCGCAAGGCTTCTTCCATATCCACCTCGACCACCCGCGAAACGCCTTGCTCCTGCATGGTCACGCCGATCAGGTGCTGGGCCATTTCCATGGCGATCTTGTTGTGCGAAATGAAGATGAACTGGGTGTGCGACGACATGCGCTTGACCATGCCGCAGAAGCGCTCGGTGTTGCTGTCGTCGAGCGGCGCGTCGACCTCGTCGAGCAGGCAGAACGGCGCCGGGTTGAGCTGGAACATGGCGAACACCAGCGCAATGGCCGTCAGCGCCTTCTCGCCGCCAGAGAGCAGGTGGATGGTGGTGTTCTTCTTGCCTGGCGGCTGCGCCAGGATCTGGATGCCGGAATCGAGGATCTCCTCGCCGGTAAGGAGCAGCTTCGCCTCGCCGCCGCCGAACAACTGCGGGAACAGCTCGCCGAAGTGGCGGTTCACCGTGTCGTAGGTTTCCTGCAATTGCTCGCGCGTTTCGCGGTCGATGCGGCGGATGGCGTCTTCCAGCGTGTTGATGGCGGTGGTCAGGTCGGTCCACTGCGCGTCGAGGAAGCCCTTGCGCTCGCGCGCCACGGTCAGCTCTTCCAGCGCCGCGAGGTTGACCGGGCCGAGTGCCTCGATCTCGGTGCCCAGGCGAGCGATGTCGCCGGCCAGCACGCTTTCCTTCAGGCCCGGCACGAGTTCGGCGGCGATCTCGGCCTCCTGTTCCGGCGTGCTCAAACCGGCCTCGACCAGGCGTTGCTGGTATTGCTCGGCATTGAGTTCGGCGGCCTGCTGCTTGAGCTTCCAGTCGTTGATCTTGTCGCGCGCCGGTTGCAGGCCCTGCTCCAGCCTGAGGCGTTGCTCTTCCAGCGTCCGCAGTTCGGCGGCAGCCGTTTCCAGCAGGTTGCGCCGCTCGCCGAGCAGCCCTTCGCGGCCGCTGCGCGAATCGAGCGCCGACTGTAGCTGCTCCTGCAAGACCGCATCGCTGATGCCGGCCAGTTCGGTCGTCGCCACCTCGTTGTCGCCAGTCACCCGCTCCAGTTGCACCCGCGCGGTTTCGGCGGCGCGGGCGTTGTCTTCCAGCTTCGAGCGGCACTCGCGCTCGGAGAAGCCCGCTTCCTGCGCTTCGCGCGCCATCTGGTGTTCCATGGCACGCGCTTCGCGCAGCGCGGTGTCCTTCTGCCGCTGTGCTTCCAGCGCCGCTTCGAGTCGGGAGCGAACCGTATCGAGTTGCTCGCGGCAACGGGTTGCCTCGGTCTCGGCGCGTGTCAGCTCCGCGCGTTCCGATTCCTCGCCCCGCAGGATGTCCTCCAGGTCGTTCGCGATCTGGTTGGCTCGTTCGTCGTAACGGGCCTGGATCTGCTGGAGCTTGAGCGCCTCGACATGCGCCGCATGGGCACGCTGCTGTATCTCGTCAACCGCGCGACGGGCGGCGTGCTGCCACGACTGACTTTCGGCGAGTTGCCGCTCGGCCTCGGCCTGGGCCTCGCGCGCGGCTTCCTCGTCCAGCTCGCGCGCTTCGATCAGCGCCGTCAGTTCCTCGATTTCGCGCTGCCGTTCGATGACGCCATGCGTCTTGGCATCGGGCACGTAAAGCGTCAGTCCATGCGGCGTGAGGAGGTGGCCCTTGCGGTTGACCCAGACGCCGCCCGCACCCAGCTTGTCGTTGAGATCGTCGGCACAATGCACGCCGGCCAGCCAGTCGTCGAGAACGGCAGCCCAACGACCGTCGGTACAGCGCACCTTGGCGCGCAGCGAATCCGGCCCGGCAGACCGGGTCGAAGCGCCGTCCGTGAAGGCCAGCGCAAAAGTCAGTGGTGGCGGTACGCCGAGCGCGTTCCGCGCCGTAGCGCGGTCGCCGGCCAACGCCGACAGGCGCTCGCGCAGGATGGCCTCGACGGCGGTTTCCCAGCCGCTCTCGACCTGGATGCCGCGCCAGAGCGGTTGGGCATCGGCCAAACCATGCTGCTTCAGCCAGTCGCCGATCTCGCCGCTCTGCTGGACGCGGCTTTGCAGTTGCTGCAACGCTTCGCGGCGGGCGCGTGACTCGGTGGCCTGGCGGTGCGCGCCGGCAAGCCGTTCGCGCGCGGCGCGCAACCCGGCTTCCAGCCCCGGCAGCAGCACTTGCAGTTCGGTGACCCGCGCCTGTTGCGTCGCCAGCTCATCGCCGGCCTGCATCTCGGCTTCTCGCGCCGCTTCCAGTTGTACGGCATCGGCCGGCACCAGCGCGGACTTTTCCTGCTCCAGCCGCTGGCGGCGACCGGAGAAATTCTCGATGGCGCGCAGCGCGTGGCCGCGGTCGGCCTCCGCCAGTCGCGCGCCCTGCTCCGCTTCGTTGAGCGCTCGACGCGCTTCGGTGACGGCATGGCCGGCGGCCTCGACTGCGCCTTCGGCCTCGGGCAGCCGCGCGGCGGCTTCCTCGTGGCGCGCCTGGGCGGTGGCCATGCGCTCAGCGGAATTCTCCAGTAGCGACTTCCAGCGGAACTCCTCGTCCTCAACCCGCTTCGCCTCGCCGCTCCAGTGCTTGCGCTCGACGTCGAGCTGGGCAAGCCGCGTTTCCAGCCTCTGGCGCGAATCGCGCAGGTGGTTGATCTCGGACTCCAGCCGCTTCACCTCGGCGTTGGCCGTGTACATCTCGGCCTGCGCAGCGTGCAGCGTGTCCGATGCGGCGAAGTGCGCTTCGCGCGCCGCCTCGACCCGCGCTTCGATCTCGCGCAGTTGCGCGGTTTCGGCTTCGACGCGGTTGACCGCCTTCTCGACTTCACGGCCGTGACGCTCGAATTCCGACTTCGCGTCGTTGCGTTTCTTCAGCCAGAGCAGGTTCTGGCGGCGGCCCAACTGGCCTTGCAGGTCGCGATACTGGCGCGCCACCTCCGCCTGCGTTTCCAGGCGGGCGATCTGGCCGTCCAGTTCGCCCCGGATGTCGGCCACACGGGCCAGGTTTTCCTTCGCGTCCTCGAGACGATGCCCCGTCTCCTTGCGCCGCTCCTTGTACTTGGTGACGCCCGCCGCCTCTTCGAGGAAGAAGCGCAGATCTTCCGGCTTGGCCTCGACGATGCGCGAGATCATGCCCTGGCCGATGATGGCGTAGGCGCGCGGCCCCAGGCCGGTGCCGAGGAACAGGTCGATCACGTCGCGCCGGCGCACGTGCAGGTTGTTGATGTAGTAGCTCGAGTTGCCCTCGCGGTCGAGCACGCGCTTGACCGTGATCTCGGCGTATTGCGACCACTGACCGGCGGCGCGGCCTTGCTGGTTGTCGAAGAAGAGTTCGACGCTGGCCCGGCTGACTTCCTTGCGACCGCCCGAGCCCTTGAAGATCACGTCCTGAATCGATTCGCC
>JAEHDA010000367.1 GCA_016880655.1 Rhodocyclaceae bacterium | reverse complement strand
GGGTCGGAATCGTCGAACGGATAGACGGTGACGCCGATGCTGGCGGAAATCACCACCGCGCGGCCGGCCACGGTCAGGGGCTGGGCGACCGCCTCCAGCACGCGGGCCAGTGCCGTTTCGCACTCGTCCATGTGCCCGATGCCCATCAGCAGCACGAACTCGTCGCCGCCGAGCCGGGCCACGGTGTCACCGCCCCGCAGGCCCTCGCGCAGGCGGTGGGCGATCTCGACCAGCAGGCGGTCGCCCGTCTCGTGGCCGAAGGCATCGTTGATCGGCTTGAAGCCGTCGAGGTCGACGTAGCAGACCGCCATCAGCCGGCCCGCGCGGCGCGCCACGGTCAGCGACTGGTGCATGCGGTCGGCCAGCAGGACGCGGTTGGGAATGCCGGTCAGTGCGTCGTAATGGGCGATGTGCTGCAACTGGCGCTGCTGTTCCTTGAGGTGGCTGATGTCGGTGAACATGCCGAAGGCGCCTTCGTAGCCGCCGTCGGCGCCAAGAATGGCGGTGCCGGACACCTGCGTCCACAGCTCGCTGCCATCCTTGCGGCGGAAGCGCCGCTCGTAGTGGCTGCTGATGCCCATCCGCCGCTTCGCGATCTGCTCGCGGTGCGCGGCAAGGTCTTCCGGGTAGAGCAGGTCTTCCCCGCACCGGCCAAGCAGCTCCTCCTGCGTGTAGCCCAGCATGTCGGCCATGCGCTGGTTGAGGAAGGTGATGCGCATCTCGGGGTCGACGATCCAGATGCCCTCGTTGGCGGTCTCGATGATGCGGCGGTTGCGCGCCTCGCTCTCGGCCAGCGCCCGTTCCGCGTGCAGGCGCTCGGTGACGTCGGCCGAGAAGGCAAGCACGCAGGATTCGCCGTCCATTTCGGTGATTTCCGCCGAAACGCTGACGTCGCGCAGCGCGCCATCCTTGCGCCGCCAGCGGACAACGTGTTCATACAGCCTGCCGGCGCGGCGCAGCGTCTCGATCCAGACGGCGCGCGCGCTGGCGTCCGGCCACAGACCGATCTTGACTGCGCTGCTCCCGATCAGTTCCTCGCGCGACCAGCCGAAATCGTGCAGCCACTTGTCGTTGATGTCGATGAAGCCGCCGTCGGCGGCGCGCGCGATCGAGGCGGCAATCGGGCTGGCGCGGAAGGCGATCGCGAAGCGCTCCTGAATCTGCCGCAGCACCGCCTCGGCCTCCTTGCGCTCGGTGATGTCCTCGACGAAGCCGTGATTGACGAAGCGCCCGTCGGGCAGCTGCTTCGGTACCGACTCGACGTGCATCCAGCGGACGCTGCCGTCCGCCATGATCACGCGCACCTGCTGGGAGGAGCGCGCGTGCCGCGCCCAGTCGGCCCGGTCGGTGGCCAGGAATCGGTCCAGGTCGTCCGGGTGGAGCCGGGCGAACGCGGCCTGCGCGTCGCGCATCGCCTCGGCTGCCGGCAATCCCAGCAAGGCTTCGAAGCGGTCGCTCATGTACATGATGTTGGAACGGCCGTCGTCCTCGATGCGGTAGCGGTACACGGCGACGGGCAGCGAATCGGCAATGTCCTTGAGGTCCTCGCGCGCGGCGATCAGCTCGGTTTCCCGCTGGCGCACGACGACCATCAGCCGGTTGAAGCTCTCGACGAGGTGCCCGACCTCGTCGTCGCGCACGACCGGCAGCGGCACCAGTTCCCGTTCACCGCGCGACACCGCGTCGAGGTCGCGCGCCGCGGCGGCCAGCGGCGCCAGCGAGCGGCGTACGGCCAGGCCGCCCAGTGCCGCTGCCAGAAGCGAGATGATCGAGGCGATGCCCAGGATCATGGCGCGTTGCCGCCGCATCGGCGCGAATGCCTCGGCGGTGGGCAGGCGGCCGACGACGAACCAGTCCGTGGCGGGGACGCGCCGGGCCGACGACAGCTCCTCCACGCCGACCGAACTCGTGCTCAGGTCCGAACCCTCCTCGCCCGCCATCCAGCGGTCGTGCATCCGGTTGGCGCCCGGCGGCGGCAGGGGCTTGAGGCGGAAGGCGGGATCGGTGCCGGAAACGAACACGCCCTGGCCCGGCGCGGCAAGCAGGAAGCTGCCCGTCCTGCCCAGCTTGAGCCGTTCCATCAAGTCGAGGAAGTTGGGTGCGCCGATGCTGGTGGCGCCGGCCAGGATGGCAATCGTCCGCCCGCCGGCATCCTTGACCGGAACCGCAAACACCACCACCGGCTGCGAACCGAAGACCCCGGGCGGCTGCGCAGCGATCGCCGGTCGGCCGCTGCGCACGACGTCCGGGAACGGTGCGACGTCATAGCGGCCGCCATCGCGCGCCGGCAACTCCGGGCACTCGCCGTGGATGCCGTCGAGCGAGGTCCGCACGACCACCACGCCGCCGTCGAACAGCATGTGGACGACCGGGTATCGAGCCAGGTGATCCGACAATGCGCGGCTGTCGGCAATCAGGGCCGGCGACAGGTCGCCTGCGACGGCTGCGAGGCCATCGAGGCGCAACCGGACCTTGCTTGCGATGTCCTCGGCGACGTAGCCCACCGTGGCCAACTGCTGTCCGGTCTGCTGGTCCAGAAGTTCGCTCTCGACCCGCCCCGGCAGCACCAACGCGAACAGCCAGAGGCTGCCGAGCACCAGCAGCACCACGAACATGGCGAGGCGCACTTGCAGGCTGGCAAACAGACGCGGCAGCATCGACGGCGGGGTCCATTCTGAAAACGGGGAAATACTACCGCGAATCGGCAGGATCGAAGCAAGGCCGGCCGCACCGGACGCGCAGCCACGGGCGGTACGCCACCTACTGCACCAGGCGGATCGGCTCCATTTCCTCTCCCTGCTCCAGCACGCGCCCGATGCGCGCGGCTTGCGGGTAGCCGAGGCGGCGCAGTTCGGCGATGCAGGAATCGGCGGTCTCGGCGGGGATGCTGGCGAGTAGGCCACCGGCGGTTTGCGGGTCGAAGAGCAGCGGGTAGTTGGGGTGCTTCAGCGCTGCGGCCTGGTTCTTGAGGGCGCGGCGCAGGCGCAGGTTGGCGGGCTGCAGCGAGCTGAGGATGCCGGCGGCGGCGGTCTCACGCGCGCCTGCGAGGACGGGCAGGCAGTCGAGTTCGATCTCTGCGTCGACACCCGAGGGGCGCGTCATTTCGACCAGGTGGCCGAGCAGCCCGAAACCTGTCAAGTCGGTGCAGGCGGTGGCGCCGTGGGCGACCAGGCAGGGCACGGCGGCGCGGTTGGAGACCTGCATGGATTCGAGGGCCGCGTCGATCCAGCGGCCCCGGACGACCACCCCGGCCTTCATCTGCGCGTGGGCGGCGAACAGGGTGCCGGTGCCGATCGGCTTGGTGAGGACGAGCACGTCGCCTGCGCGCATGCCGCCCTTGCGCATCACGCTGGCGAGCCGCTCATCGATCAGGCCGTTGATGGCGAAGCCGAGCGCGAGTTCCCGTCCCTCGCCGGTGTGGCCGCCGACCAGCGCGCAGCCGGCTTCGTTCAACACCGCGACGGCGCCGGCCATCATCTGGAAGACGGTGTCCTCGACCTTGCCTTCCAGGCCGGGCGGCACGGTGGCGATGGCGGTGGCGGACTGCGCCTCGCCGCCCATGGCGAAAACGTCGCCCAGCGCGTGATTCGCCGCGATGCGGCCGAACAGCCACGGGTCGTCGATGAAGGCGCGGAAGAAATCGACGGTATGCACCAGCGCCTTGCCCGGCGGCACGCGCAGCACGGCGGCATCGTCGGGCGCCGCGAGGCCGATCAGCACATCGTCGCGCTCGACCGGATGGACGTTGGCCAGCGCCCGCGAGAGCACCGTCGCGCCGACCTTGGCGCCGCAACCGCCGCAGCGCATGGCGAGGGCGGAAATGGCCTGGGCCTGTTCGCCCTCGTCGAGCGGAATCGCTTCGCCGGCCGGCGGCGCGTCGGGCATCGGCGCGAGTTCGGTGAACTTGCGCATGAAGCGGCGGTCGATCCGGTCCTTCCAGGTCCAGACCCAATCGCCGCGCGCGCAGAGCCAGCCGCGCGAGGCGACGGCATGCTTGTCGCCGGTGCTGATCAGCGCCAGCCAGCGCCGCTGCGGCCGGTAGTGCACCAGCGGCTGGCGCGTCAGCGTGCGGCGCAGGTTCTCGGCCAGCGGCCTGGCCATGCGCACGGCGAAGACGCCGGCCTTTTCCAGCGGGGTATCGATCATGGTGGCGCAATCGCCGGCGGCGAAGACCCGCGGATCGGTCTCGCTTTGCAGGGTGTCGCGGACGCGGATGAAGCCCGCGGCGTCGAGCGCGAGGCCGGTGTCGCGCAGCCAGGCCGCGCCGCCGGCCTGGGTCACCCAGACGATCTCGTCCGCGTCGAGGACCTCGCCGGTCCGCGTGCGCAACTGCCCGCTGGCCACCTGGGCGACTTCGGCGGTGCAATGCACGGCCACGCCGCGCTCGGCGAGCACCCTCTCGAAGGCGCGGCGCACCGCGGCATTGTGGGTGGGCAGGATCTGCGCCTCGGCGGAAAAGAGGTGGCAGCGCAGCTCGTCCGGGTTGCGGCCGAGGGCAACGAGTTCCTTGCGCAGCCGGTACTGCATGGCCAGCGTCAGCTCGACGCCGCCGGCGCCTGCGCCGACCACGGCGATGGTGGTGGCGCCGGCATGGCGGCGCACGCGTTCGAGCAGCGCCAGCCAGCGTTCGTTGAAGCGGCGGATCGGCTTCACCGGTACGACGAATTCGGCGGCGCCGGCCACGGCATCGAGCCGCGGCGTCGAGCCGATGTTGATCGACAGCACGTCGTAGGGCACCGGTGGCCGGTGGCGGCACAGCACGGTGCGCGCAATGCGGTCGATGCCGACCACCTCGTCGCGGTAGTAGCGCGCGCCGGCGAATTCGGCCAGGCGGCGCAGGTCGATGTGCACGTCGTCGAAACTGTAGTGGCCGGCGATGTAGCCGGGCAGCATGCCCGAGTAGGGCGTGTCGGTGTCGGTGCAGATCACCGTCAGGCGCACGCCGGGCAGCGGGCGCATGGCGAACATGTGCAGCACGCCGACATGGCTGTGGCCGCCGCCGATCAGGACGATGTCGCGCAGCACGGGTGTGGCGGCGGCTTGCATTCAATGCGCTCCCAGCAGGTCGTGGACGAGTCGCCGCACGGCGGCGCGCTCGGTGGCGGGATCGAACAGCGGCGCGCGGCGCGCGCATTGCGCGGCGAGCTGCCCCAGCAGGTTCGGGGTGGCGTGCTGCCACGACTGACTTTCGCGGCAGCGCACGAGCAGCGCGGCCAACGCTTCGGCGTCGTTCCACTCGAAATAGCCGGCGTAGTCCTCGCCCAGCATGCCGACGTTGCCGTCGATGCGCGAGGCGAGCACGGGCGTGCCGCAGGCGACGGCCTCCATGACCACATGGGCGCCGCCCTCGATGCGGCTGGCGTGGATCAGCAGGTGGGCGCGCTGCATGCGCCGCCGCACGGCTTCGTGCGGCAGGCCGCCCAGCCAGCGGTAGCCGGGCACGGCGGCCATGGTGGCGCGCGCGGCTTCGCCCAGCGCGGGATCGAGCGCCGCGCCGATGTGGTCGATGCGGATGTCGCGCCGGTCGGCCAGCAGCCGCGCGGCGGCGAACAGGGTCTCGGGCGACTTCTCTTCGCGCAGGTGGCCGACCATCACCGCGCGCAACTGGCGCGGCGACTTCGGGCACGCCTGCCGCGCGGTGGTGGACTGGAAGACGACGCGCGCCTTGTCGCGCAACGAGGCGGGCAGCGCCAGCGGCCCGCGCTCCTGCAATACCACCAGCGCCTGGGCCAGCGCCAGCGAACGCTGCGCCGAGGCATCGCTGCCGATGTCGCGATAGAGGTCGGTGCCCGTGAGCACCAGCGCCAGGCCGCGTCCCGGATGGGCCGCCGCCCAGGCAGCAATGGCCCCGGCGGAGCGGCGCGCGTGCAGCGCGATCATCGCGGCATCGCCGCCGGAGAGCGCGTCGGGCCATTGCCTGACCAGACGCACGGAGAACTCGCCGGCGAGATGCTGCTGCCAGCGCCGCGCGGTCTGCCAGTTGCCGTTGTTGTCGTCGCGCAGCGCGGGCGTGACGATCACCACTTGGCGCATACTGGCGGCCTTAGTCATTTGCCAGGGGCCGCCCATGAACATCAACGCAGCCAGCACGGCCGACACGACGCGTTGCGGCGGCCGCGACGTTCTCGCCGCCGGCATTCGCGACGCCCGGAGCCGCACGCTCGGCCTGCTCGACGCCTATGTCGCCAGGCTCGGCCCGGCGCTGGCCGTCCCCTGCTCCACCCAGCTCAACCCGCCGATCTGGGAGGTGGGGCACGTAGCCTGGTTCTACGACGTCTGGATCGCGCGCAGCCGACAGCGCCACCTCGGACCGGCCTGCGATCCGGACCATGCCCGGCCGCCCGGCCGCATGGCCGGCGCCGACGCGCTCTACAACTCCAGCCTGGTCGCGCACGCCACGCGCTGGAGCCTGCCGCTGCCCGACCTCGCCGCAACGCGCACCTACCTCGCCAGGAGCCAGACCCAGACGCTGGCGCTGCTCGCGAGTGAACCGGAAACTCCCGAGTCGCTGTACTTCTACCGGCTCTCGCTGTTCCACGAGGACATGCACGCCGAGGCCGCCACCTACATGGCGCAGGCGCTCGACATTCCGCTGCCCGTACCGCTGCGCCCCGCCGAGCGCGCGCTGCCTGCCGCGACTGACCTCGCGCTGCCGGCGACGACCTGGCGGCTCGGCTACGACGGCCCCGGCTTCGCCTTCGACAACGAGCTGCCGGCCCACGACGTGCAGCTCGACGCCTTCGCCATCGACAGCGTGGCGGTGAGCTGGCGGCGCTTCCTGCCCGCCGTCGAAGCCGGCGCGGTTACGCTGCCGCGCTACCTGCGCCAGGAGAACGGCGCCTGGCAGGCGCTGCGCTATGGCAGCTGGCAGCCGCTGAACCTCGATGCCGCCGCCATCCATCTCACCTGGGACGAGGCGCAGGCCTGGTGTGCCTGGGCCGGACGCCGCCTGCCGACCGAGGCCGAATGGGAGTGCGCGGCCCTCAGTTCCCCACCCGGCGGGCCCGGATTCGCCTGGGGCGACGCTTGGGAATGGACGGCCAGCCGCTTCGCACCCTTCGACGGTTTCGTCGCCCACCCCTACCGCGACTATTCGCGCTTCGGTTTCGAGGAGCATCGCTACGTGCTCAAGGGCGCCAGCCGCGCCACCTCGCCGCGCATGGCGCATCCGCGCTACCG
>JAEHDA010000366.1 GCA_016880655.1 Rhodocyclaceae bacterium | reverse complement strand
CGTGCGCGGCGGCGATCTCCAGCACCACGTCGTAGGTGACGCCGGCCAGCATCAGGTGGTTCTTCGGCGGCGCCAGCAGCAGGCCGTCCTTGATCATGAAGATGTTGGAGGCGGCACCCTCGCTGAGATAGCCGTCACGGAACAGCAGCGTCTCGATGCAGCCGGCGTCGATGGCCATCTGGCGCAGCAGGCAGTTGGCGAGCAGCGAGGTGACCTTGAGGTCGCAGCGCAGCCAGCGGAAGTCGGCGGCGGAAACGGCGGCGATGCCCTGCTCGCGCTGCTCGGCTGGCGGCGTCACCAGCGGCTCGCCCATGACGAAGACGGTCGGCGTGATCGTCTTCGGGAAGGCGTGGTTGCGCACCGCCATCGGGCCGCGCGAAACCTGGATGTACACCGACTGGTCGTCGGTCTCGCCTTCGGCAACGATGCGTTCGATCAGCGCCGTCCACTCCGCGTCGCGGTGCGGATTGGCGAGGCGGATGCCGTCGAGGCTGCCTTGCAGGCGGCGCAAATGCTCGGCGAGCCGGAAGGGCTTGCGCGAATAGACGGGGATCACTTCGTAGACGCCGTCGCCGAACAGGAAGCCGCGGTCCATGACCGGCACGCGGGCCTGTTCGAGGGGGAGGAATTCGCCGTTAAGGTAGACCATCAGGAGACCATCACTGGAACAGGAGCATCAGGCTGTCCCAGGCGCGGCCGATGATGCCCGCGACGGGAACGGTTTCGAGGGCGACCACCGGATACTCGCCGAACAAGTTGTCGTCGAGGAACAGCTTGAGGGTGGCGATCCGCTGGCCCTGCTGCACCGGCGCCAGCAGCGGCTGCTGGCTGAAGAGCTGCACCTTCATCCTGGCGGTCATGCCCTTGGGCAGCGAGAGGACGAAGTCGTCGAGGAAGCCGGCCGGCACCATGCCGCTGCCGCCCTTGAATACCTTGAGCTGCGAGATCGCCTGCGCCTTGCCATAGAGACGCACCGGCTCGAAATTCAGGAAGCCGTGGTTGAGCAGCCGTTGCGCTTC
The DNA here is from genome assembly GCA_016880655.1 of Rhodocyclaceae bacterium. Classification (GTDB taxonomy): domain Bacteria; phylum Pseudomonadota; class Gammaproteobacteria; order Burkholderiales; family Rhodocyclaceae; genus Fen-999. Next base: position 3,164 of record JAEHDA010000366.1, on the reverse strand, counting down.
CTGCGCGCGCAGGGCGTCCGAGTCGGTGCCCAGCACGACCGAAATCAGCCGGCGCGGGCCGCGCTTGCCGGAGGCGATCAGGCAGAAGCCGGCGGCTTCGGTGTGGCCGGTCTTGACGCCGTCGACGGTCGGGTCGAGCCAGAGCAGCCGGTTGCGGTTGGGCTGGGTGATGCGGTTATAGGTGAATTCCTTCTGGGAGTAGATCGGGTAGTACTCGGGGAAGTCGCGGATCAGCGCCTGCACCAGGCGGGCCAGGTCGCGTGCCGTGGTGTAGTGCTGCGGATCGGGCAGGCCGGTGGTGTTCATGTAGTGCGTGTTGGCGAGGCCGAGCCGGCGCGCTTCCAGGTTCATGCGCTGGACGAAGGCTTCCTCGGTGCCGGCGACCGCCTCGGCCAGCGCGATGCAGGCGTCGTTGCCGGACTGGACGATCATGCCGCGCACCAGTTCGTCGACCGTCACCGGCCTCTTCGGCTCGATGAACATGCGCGAGCCGGGCGCCTTCCAGGCCTTCTCGGAAACGGGCACCGCCTGGTCGCCCTTGAGCGCGCCCTGCTTGAGCGAGGCGAAGGTGAGGTAGGCCGTCATCAGCTTGGTCAGCGAGGCCGGCTCGATGCGCGCGTCGGCCTCGTGCTCGGCGAGCGGCTGGCCGGAGGAATGGTCGACCAGCAGCCAGGCGCGGGCTGCGACGGCAGGTGACGGTGTCGTCTCGGCAAAGGCAAGGGCGGAGGTCAGCAGGGACAGCAGGACGATGAAGGCACGCATGGACAGGTCTTGCGAAAAGAAATTCAAATGGTGGGGACGGCTCATCTATGCACTACGACCGGGCGGAAGTCGAGGAGTTCGGCGAGCTGGTCGGCGATGCGGTGCGCTTCGTCGCGGTCGGCCCAGGGGCCGAGCTGGACGCGGTACATGCCGCCACCCGGGCGGACCACGAGGCGCTCGGCGAGATTGCCCAGCTCGCGCGCCAGCCGGCTGCGCAGCGTTTCGGCGTTGTCGGCGTTGCTGAAGGCGCCGAGTTGCAGGTAGATGCCGCGCGCGTCGGCGATCTCTGGCAGCGGGGCCGGCGAAGAGTCAGTCGTGGCGATACGCCGCATCAGTTCGTCGTCGTCAACGGCCGGCGCGGGCGGCGCCCCGCGGCCCGGCGCCAGGCTCTCGACCATGACCCGGGTGCTGCCGGTGCCGATGTAGCCGAGCTTCCAGGCGGCGGCATAGGACAGGTCGATCAGGCGGCCATGCAGGAAGGGGCCGCGGTCGTTCACGCGCACGACCACCGATTTGCCGTTGGCAGGATTGGTGACGCGCGCGTAGGAGGGAATCGACAGCGTCGGGTGGGCCGCCGTCATCGCGTACATGTCGTAGGTCTCGCCGATCGAGGTTTTCTGGCCGTGGAACTTGCGGCCGTACCAGCTCGCCACCCCGGCGGCTCGATACGGCGCACCCGGCCGCAGTGGCACATAGTCGCGGCCGAGCACCGAATAGGGCCGGTTGGCATAGCGGTGTGGTGGTTCGGCGCGTGGCACGGCGTCCGGAATCGAATCGAGGTTGTCGGGGATGCTGTCGCCCGGACCGTCGTCCTGGTAGAAGCCGCCGCCGCGCTTGAGCACATGGGCGGGCGGCTTCGTGGCGCCCGGCCGGGTCGCGGAAGAGTCGGGCGTGGGCCGCGGTGCGGGGCCGCCGCAAGCGGCGAGCACAAGGGTCAGCAATGCGAGCGCGAGGCGGGCGATCATTTCTGCACGAGCATCCGATGTCGATGAATCGACATCAGGATGCCGATACCGAGGAACAGGGTCACCAATGCCGTGCCGCCATAGCTGATGAAGGGAAGCGGTACGCCGACCACGGGCAGGATGCCGCTGACCATGCCCATGTTCACGAAGGCGTAGGTGAAGAAGATCAGCGTGATGGCACCGGCCAGCAGGCGCGAAAACAGCGTGGCCGCCTCGGCGGCGATCATCAGGCCGCGGCCGATCAGCAGCGCGTAAACGATGAGCAGCGCGATGTTGCCAAGCAGGCCGAACTCCTCGGCCAGCACCGAGAAGATGAAGTCGGTATGGCGCTCCGGAATGAACTCGAGCTGCGCCTGGGTGCCCTGTCCCCAGCCCTTGCCGAGAATGCCTCCGGAGCCGATGGCGATGGTGGACTGGATGATGTGGAAGCCTTTGCCGAGCGGATCCTTCTCCGGGTCGAGCAGCGTCATGATGCGGGCGCGCTGGTAGTCGTGGAGCAGCCCCCAGACCAGCGGGGCGCCCGCCGCCGCCGCCATGACCATGCCGGCGATGATCTTCCACGGCAGGCCGGCCAGGAAGATGACGTAGAAGCCTGCGGCGAATACCAGGATGCCGGTGCCGAGGTCCGGCTGGCGGGCGATCAGCGCCGTCGGCACGAGCAGGATCAGGGCTGCGATGGCGTAGTCGCGCAAGCGCAGGAACGCCTCGTGCCGCTGGAAGTACCAGGCCAGCATCAGCGGCATGGCGATCTTCATCATTTCGGACGGCTGGATGCGCATGACGCCGAGGTTCAGCCAGCGGCGGGCGCCCTTCGAGATGTCGCCGAACAAGGCGACGCCGATCAGCAGCAGCACGCCGCCGACGTAGATCGGCAGCGCCATGTGCATCAGTCGCTGCGGCGGCACTTGCGCGACCAGCCGCATCACCACGAGGGCGACACTCATGTTGAGCAGTTGGTTGCCGATGCGCTCGGGCGAGGCGCTGGTCACCATCGCCAGCGCCAACAGCAGCAGCAAGCCGGCCATCACCAGCAACGGCCCGTCGATCGGGGCCATCAGCCGGAACCAGATCTGTCGGGGATGCCAGTTCCGGTTCATTGTTCTTCGGCCCGGACGGTTTCGTCGGTCGGCGCGGGGGCGTTCGGCACCTTGCCGAGCAGGTAGTAGTCGAGCACCTGCCGGGCGATCGGTGCGGCGGCCTGGGCGCCGAAGCCGCCGTTTTCGACCAGGACCGCCAGGGCGATCCTCGGCTGGTCGAGCGGCGCGAAGGCGATGAACAGGGCGTGGTCGCGCAGCTCTTCCTTCACGGCCCCTTCCTTGTACTGGGCGCCCTTGAGCGAGTAGACCTGCGCAGTGCCCGTCTTGCCTGCCGATTCGTACCCGGCCCCCGCGAAAGCGCGCGCTCCGGTGCCCTCCTTGTTGACGCCGGCCATGGCAT
>JAEHDA010000070.1 GCA_016880655.1 Rhodocyclaceae bacterium | reverse complement strand
GGCGCCTGCGGCGACGTAGGCCGGATTGCGCGTGACGACGATGTGCGGCCGGCCGGGCAGCTTGCCGGGCAGCGATTCCCAGGTCTTGCGGCCCATGACCATCGGGTGGCCCATGGTCAGTGCCTTGTAGTGCTTGAGATCCTCGGACAGGCGCCAGGGCAGCTTGTTGTCGCGGCCGATGACGCCGTTCCTGGCGACGGCGGCGATCAAAGTCAGTCGTGGTGGTACGCCGCGTGTGGCGTTCATTGCGCCAGCTTCTCGTAAAGCGCCGCATATTCGAGCGCCGGCTCGGCCCAGCCGACGTCGCGGCGCATGCCGTCTGCCTGGATGGCGCGCCAGACCTTCTTGTTGCGCCAGGCCGCAGCGGCCCGCTCGATGGCGGCCAGCAGCGCCTCGGCGGTCGCGTCCTTGAAGACGAATCCGTTCACGCCATCGATCACGGTGTCGGCCAGGCCGCCGGTCGCGCGCACCACGGGCGGGGTGCCATAGCGCAGGCTGTACATCTGGTTGAGGCCGCAGGGCTCGAAGCGCGAGGGCATCAGGAAGACGTCGGCGCCGGCCTCGATGCGATGCGCGAGCCCTTCGTCGAAGCCGATGCGTACGGCGAACTGGCCGGGATGCAGTTCGGCGAGTTCGCGGAACTCTGCTTCCAGCGCCTTCTCGCCGCTGCCGAGGACGACCAGTTGGGCGGGCAGCGCGGCGATCTGCGGCGCGACGGCCGGCAGCAGGTCGAGGCCCTTCTGGTGCGTGAGGCGGCTGACCACACCCAGCAGCGGAACGTCGTCGCGCACCTTGAGCCCGACTTCCGCCTGTAGCGCCGCCTTGTTCTTGCGCTTTTCCGGCAGATGGTCGGCGTCGTAGGCGTGCGGCAGGTGCGGGTCGCGGACGGGATTCCAGGCCACGGTATCGATGCCATTGAGGATGCCGGACAGGCGATCGGCGCGGTCGCGCAGCAGGCCGGCCATGCCCATGCCCTCGGCGTCGGTCTGGATCTCCGCCGCGTAGCTCGGGCTGACCGTGGTGATGGCGTCGGCGTAATGCAGGCCGGCCTTGAGGAAGGACAGGTAGCCGTAGTACTCGACGCCGTGCATCGACCAGGCGGTGGCCGGCAGGCCCAGCTCGGCCAGCGTCTGCGCGCCGAACAGGCCCTGGAAGGCGAGGTTGTGGATGGTGAGCAGCGAGCGGGCGCGGGCACCGGGCAGAAGCGCCAGGTAGGCGGGCGCGAGGCCGGTCTGCCAGTCGTTGCAGTGGACGACCTGCGGCTGCCAGGGCAGGTCGCTGGCGTCGGAGCCTAGCCAGGCGGCAACGCGCGACAGCAGGCCGAAGCGCAGGTGGTTGTCGAGCCAGTCGCGACCTTCGGGGCCGAGATAGGGATTGCCGGACCGGTCGAAGTAGGCCGGGCAGTCGAGCAGCAGCAGCGGCGTGCCGTCGGGTGCCGTTGCCTGGCGCAGCACCGAGGCGGCGAACCCGGCGCCGAAATCGCCAAGCTTCGCCACCACGGGCGCCTTGTCGTCCGGGAAGGCTTGGCGCAGCGCCGGGTAGCGGGGCACCAGCACGCGCACGTCAATGCCGTTCCGGCGCAGGGCGGGCGGCAGCGCGGCGGCGACGTCGCCCAGCCCGCCCGTCTTCACCCACGGGGCGATTTCAGACGTGGCGAAGAGGACCTTCACGATTTGCGGCAATGGGAAATCAGTCCGGCGGTCGAACTATCCAGTCCGTCGACGCCGGTGCGACCCTCGATGATCGGCAGCAGGCGGCTGGCGAGCTGCTTGCCGTATTCGACGCCCCACTGGTCGTAGGAGTTGAGGTTCCAGATGGCGCCGAGCGCGAATACCTTGTGCTCGAACAGCGCGATCAACTGCCCGAGGTTGTAGGGATCGAGGCGCGGCAGCACGAACGTGGTCGACGGCTGGTTGCCGGGGAACACCTTGTAAGGCAGCAGGCGGGCGACCACTGCCTCGGGCATGTGGGCGGCCTCCATTTCGGCGCGCGCCTCTTCGGCGGTCTTGCCGCGCATCAGCGCCTCGCCCTGCGCGAAGCAGTTGGCGAGCAGCTTTTCGTGATGGCCGGGCAGCGGGAAATCGGGCTCGCGCGCGACCATGAAGTCGCAGGGAATCAGGCGGCCGCCCTGGTGGATCAACTGGTAGAAGGCGTGCTGGCCGTTGGTGCCTGCCTCGCCCCAGGTTACCTGCGCGGTCGGGCAGCCGGCATCTTGACCGCTGCGGCCGGCGCGCTTGCCGTTCGATTCCATTTCGAGCTGTTGCAGGTAGCGCGGCAGCAGTTCCAGCGACTGGCTGTAGGGCAGGCAGGCGCGGCTTTCGGCGCCGAGGAAATCGCTGTTCCAGACATCGAGCAGGGCCAGCGTGAAGGGCAGGTTGCGGTCCGCCGGCGTATCGAAGAAATGCGCGTCCATCGCCGCGGCGCCGGCCAGGAAGCGCTGGAAATTCTCCATGCCGACGGACAGCGCCACCGGCAGGCCAATCGCCGACCAGACCGAGAAGCGGCCGCCCACCCAGTCCCAGAAGGCGAACGCGTTGTCCGGGTCGATGCCGAACCTGGCCACTTCGGGAAGGTTGGTGGATACCGCGACAAAGTGGCGGCGCACGGCAGGCTCGCCAAGCGCTTCGACGAGCCAGCGGCGCGCCGAGGCCGCATTCTGCATCGTCTCCTGCGTCGTGAAGGTCTTGCTGGCGATGACGAACAGCGTGGTGCGCGGGCTGAGGCCGGAAAGCGTCGTCGCCAGGTGCGCACCGTCGAGGTTCGAAACGTAATGAACCCGGATGTGCGGCACGTGGTACGCGGCGAGCGCCTGGGTGGCCATCTTCGGACCGAGGTCGGAACCGCCGATGCCGATGTTCACTACGTCGAGAATCTGCTCGCCGGTGGCGCCGCGCCACTCGCCGCTGTGCAGTTCGGCGCAGAAGCGCTGCATCTGTTCCAGCACCGCGCGCACCTGCGGCATCACGTCGAGGCCGTTATGCAGGATCGGCCGCGTGCCCTGGTGGCGCAGCGCGTGGTGCAGCACCGCGCGGCCCTCGGTATGGTTGATTGCCTCGCCGGCGCGCAGCCGGGCGATCCAGCCGGCCATGTCGGCTTCCCACCAGAGGCCGGTCAACGCCGTGTGCGCCTCCGGCGTCAGGCG
>JAEHDA010000365.1 GCA_016880655.1 Rhodocyclaceae bacterium | reverse complement strand
TGAAGTTTCTGCTGCCATGCATCAACAAATAATGTTGCTCAAAACCTGATTCGCGGACTATTATTTTCCGATTAGAAAGCGATCTGACTTTCCATCAACCATCATCAACAAGGAAACGCCATGAATTTCGATAAAGAACTGGATGCCCGCGGCCTGAATTGCCCGCTGCCCATCCTGCGCGCCAAGAAGGCACTCGCCGAATTGACTTCCGGCCAAGTGCTGCGCATCGTCGCCACGGACCCGGGTTCGGTCAAGGATTTCCAGGCTTTCGCCAAGCAGACCGGCAACGAACTCCTGTCGTCGGCGGAAAACAACAAGGAATTCGAGTTCTACATCAAGCGCAAGTAAGCGTCGATGCGCGTGCCGGCTGAAGGGCGCCCGCAGGCGCCCTTCGTCTTTTTTGAGCGTGCGATCGATTATTGCTGGTTATGCGTGCATAAGAATATTGGTTTCTGGCAATGGCCACGAAATCTATGATCATCGTACTAGTGCTTCCGCCGCCCGGGGGCCGTACGACTAGGAATTTACCAAGGAGAGACCATGGGTGCCATACCTGATGTCGCCGTTGTCGACGACCTGATCCGCCAGCGTCTGGACGAAATCCTGCCCGGCAAGATCGAAGAAAAGTTGAAGGAAATCCAGGAGAGCAAGACGCCCTCGATGGCCATCATCGCCACCAAGGGAACGCTCGATTGGGCCTACCCGCCCTTCATCCTCGCCTCCACCGCCGCTGCGCTGGGTTGGGACGTCACAATCTTCTTCACCTTCTATGGCCTCAATCTGGTCAAGAAGGACGTATCGGACCTCAAGGTCAGCCCGCTGGGCAACCCCGGCATGCCGATGAAGATGCCCTTCGGACCCGACTGGTTCAAGAGCATCAACTGGAACATCCCGAACATCGTCCAGGCCGGCATTCCCGGCTTCGAGTCGGTGGCCACCTCGCTGATGCAGCAGACCATCAAGAACAACGGTGTCGCCAGCATTTCGGAACTGCGCGAGCTGTCGCAGGAAGCGGGCGTCAAGTTCGTCGTCTGCCAAATGACCGTCGAGCTGTTCGGCTTCGACCATGGGGATTTCGTCGACGGCATGGACTATGTCGGCGCCGCGTCCTTCCTGCCGGTCGCGCAGACTTCGGACGTCTGCCTGTTCATCTAGATTCGTTTCCGCAGTTTTTTGCAACAGTGTTTTGTTACCCCTGGGGGAGGAAGTAAGAATGACACTCAAGAAAATCGCAGCACTGCTCGCCATCGCCGGTATCACCACCCCGGCTCTTGCAACCAACGGCATGAACATGGAAGGCTACGGTCCGGTCGCCACCGGCATGGGCGGCGCGTCCATGGCCTACGACAACGGCACCGCGGCGGTGATCAATAACCCGGCGACGCTGGGCTTTATGGCGTCTGGCACCAGTCGCCTGGACATTGCTGTGGGCGGCTTGCACCCCAATGTCAAGGCGAAGATGGCTGGTATGCCCGAAGCCAAGTCCGGTGGGGACGCTTACTACATGCCGGCGATCGGTTGGGCGGCGAAAACCGGGAAGCTCTCGTATGGGGTGGGCCTGTTCTCGCAGGGCGGGATGGGCACGGAGTACAGCGCCAGTTCGTTCATGGCGCTCGGTAGCGGAAAGGAAGTCCGCTCGGAGCTCGGTGTCGGGCGAGTCATTGCGCCGCTAGCCTATGAAGTTACGCCGGACTTGACGATTGGCGGTTCGCTTGATTTCGTGTGGGCAACCCTCGACCTCAAGATGGCGGCAACGGGTGCACAGCTTGGTGGTATGGTGACTGGCGGGAACGGGGCGATTTACGGCGCAGCTGGAGCATTGGGCGCCGCGCCATGGGCTCGAATCGACTTCTCTGACGGCAGCGATTTCTCCGGTGCCGCGACGGGTTCCGGTTTTGCCGGGAAGGTTGGATTCACCTATCGCGTGACTAAGCAGGTGTCCATCGGTGCGGTCTACCAATCGAAGACTTCGATGTCCGATCTTGAGACCGGCTCGTCGGGTGCCGCCATGACCGCAGCGGGTGGTTTTGCCGACAGCGGCAAGATCAAGGTGCGGGATTTCGAATGGCCGGAAACCTATGCCATCGGTGTGTCTTTCCAGGCGACGCCGCAGCTTCAGTTGGTCATGGACGTCAAGCACATCGGCTGGGCCGATGTGATGAAGAGCTTCAGGATGACCTATGTAAGTGCCGGCATGGGCGGCTCGATTGACTTTGCGCTGCCACAGAATTGGAAGGATCAGACGGTGCTTCAATTGGGGGCAACGTACATGGTTACCGATCAACTTGCGCTTCGCGCAGGCTACAACGGCTCAAAGAACCCGATCCCGGATTCCTTCCTGAATGCTCTCTTCCCGGCCATTGTCAAGGACCACTATACGTTCGGTGTTGGCTATGCCCTCAACAAGATGGCCGACGTGAATGCCGCGTACGTGTATGCGCCCAAGGTTACCCAAACCAACTCAACCACTGGCGTTTCCAACGAGCACAGCCAGACCAACTGGCAACTGATGTATTCGCAGCGCTTCTAAGCAACGATGATTGTCCAAAGGGCTGGAGGCCGATGGATGGCCTTCAGCTTTTTTTTCGTCATCGTCTACAAGACAGCAGAGGAGACAACATGAGAAAGACAATTGCCGGCTTGGTGCTGGCGTTTGCTGCATTCGCGGCACATGCGCTGCAACCTTACGTGACCGGCACCAAGGTTGCCGGCGGCGACCTCAAGGCGGCAGCGACGGCGGTCGAGCAGAAGCTGACGACGGCCGGATTCACGGTCATCGGCCAGCACATGTCCAAGGGTCTGCCGAAGCAGGCGACGGTGGTGGTTACCGACGCCGGTCTGACCGAAGCGCTCAAGGGCGTCGGCGGCACGGCCGTGGTCGGCATGCCGATCCGTGTCGGCGTGAAAGCCGATGGCACGGTGTCCTACCTCAATATGGAATACTGGCAGCGCGCCTTCCTGCGCAAGGATTACGGCAAGGCCGAGGCAGCCGTGAAGGCAACTGCCGGCAAGCTCGAACAGGCGCTCGGGACCGGCCCGGCGTTCGGCGGCGATGTTCCGGCCGAGGATCTGCCCAAGTACCGCTACATGTTCGGCATGGAGCGTTTCGACGATGACAAGACGACGCTGGCCGAGTACAAGAGCTTCGAGGAGGCCGTGAAGACGGTTCAGGGCAACCTCGCCAAGGGCGTCAAGGGCACGGGCAAGGTCTATGAACTGGTGCTGGCCGACAAGAAGATCGCCGTCTTTGGCGTCTCGTTGGGAGATGCCGAGAATGGCGAGGGCTGGTGGGTGAACAAGATCGGCGCCGACCACGTGGCGGCACTGCCGTGGGAAGTGTTCGTGGTGAACGGCAAGGTGATGGGTCTATTTGGCCGCTACCGCACCGCGCTGGCCTGGCCGTCGCTGGGCATGGGGCAGTTCATGACCATCGCCAACCATCCGGATACGACCAAGGCGATGCTGGATGCCGTGGCCGGCGCCCAGTAATCCGACCAATCCCAACGGAGAGAGAACAAAATGACGATTGACCTGACTACCCTGGTTGGTGTGATCGCGTTGCTGGTGATGTTGTTCAATCTGTACTCCGTGGTGTCGCTGCGGAAGCAGATTCCGGGCGGCGTGATTGGAAAACGCTGGGGGATGATGATCTGGCTGGTGGCCTTGTTCACCGCCGGCTATGGCATTCTCCCGTTCGTGTCGGCCCTGCCCGTCGAGACGCTGCGGCTGATCGTATCGTTGATCTTCTTCTTCGGCGCCATCTACGTCATGATCACCCTGCGCCTGATCGCCGGGGTCATACGCGAGTTGATGTCCTGATCGATGGCGGATCTTTCGCTTCACTATCGGAAGACCGCCACGGGCGGGGAAGAGCTTGCCGCCAAGCAGCTCAGCCTGACTCGGGAGCAACGCAACCTGCTGATCG
>JAEHDA010000069.1 GCA_016880655.1 Rhodocyclaceae bacterium | reverse complement strand
GCCAACGCCATGCGCGAGCCGCTGCTCGACCACCTGGCAGCCGGTTCCAAGACCAAGATCGCCAGCTACTTTTCCCGCATTGCGCAGGACGAACGCCTGTACGCGATCGGCTATTGCGCCACGCCCGACGCGCAGCCGCTGGCCACCCGCTCGCTGCCGCCGCAGATTCGTTGCGAGAACCTCAGCCAGTGGCAGGACGCCGCGAATCCGGTGCTGGCCAGCGCCCGCGGCCCGCTGCACGTCGCCGTCAAGCCGCTCAACGAGGAACAGGAAGGCGCGGGCTGGCTGGTGCTGATCCACGACATGAGCTTCGTCACCCGGCGCAGCGAGGAAACCAAGAGCTACGTCTTCTACTTCTTCATGGCGCTCGCGGCCGTGGTCTCGCTGGTCACGGTCATCATCGCCCAGCTTTCCTGGCGCGGCTGGGTGACGGGCATGCGCTCGCTGGTGCGCGGCGAGGGCATGGTGCGCGAGCCGGTACAGAAGGCCAACGCGCCGGAGTTCCAACCCATCGCCCGCGACCTGCAACGGCTGATCCAGGATCTGGAAAGCGAAAGCCGTTCGCGCGACGAAAGCCAGATCACCTGGACGCCGGAAAGCCTGCGCGCCATCCTGCACGGCGAGCTGCGCGGCGAGGACGTCATCGTCGTTTCCAACCGCGAGCCCTACATCCACCAGCGGCGCGGCGACGACATCGAGATCCAGCGTCCGGCCAGCGGGCTGGTAACGGCACTGGAGCCGATCATGCGCGCCTGCTCGGGTACCTGGATCGCCCACGGCAGCGGCTCGGCCGACCGCGAGACCGTGGACAGCCGCGACCGGCTCGGCGTACCGCCGGACAAACCGGCCTACCAGTTGCGCCGCGTCTGGCTGACGCCGGAAGAGGAGAACGGCTACTACTACGGCTTCGCCAACGAAGGCATCTGGCCGCTCTGCCACATCGCCCATGTCCGGCCGACCTTCCGCTCCGAGGATTGGGCACAGTACGTGGCGGTCAACCAGAAGTTCGCCCGCGCGGTAGTCGCCGAAGCGCGCACCGGCAATCCCATCGTGCTGGTCCAGGACTACCACTTCGCGCTGCTGCCGCGCATGATCCGCGAGCAACTGCCCGATGCGACCGTGATCGCCTTCTGGCACATCCCGTGGCCGAATCCCGAGTCCTTCGCCATCTGCCCCTGGCGCGAGGAGATCATCTCGGGCCTCTTGGGCAGCAGCATCCTCGGCTTCCATACGCAGTTCCACTGCAACAATTTCGTGGACACGGTGGACCGCTTCCTGGAAGCGCGCGTCGATCGCGAAGCCTTCACCGTTTCGCTTGGCGGCAAAGTGACCGCCGTGCGCCGCTACCCGATCTCCATCGCCTGGCCGCCCGACGAGGACATGATCGGCAAACCCGTGGCGCAATGCCGCGCCGACGTGCGCCGGACCAACGGCCTGCCGGCCGAGCATCTGGTCGGCGTCGGCGTCGACCGCCTCGACTACACCAAGGGCATCATGGAGCGCTTCCGCGCCATCGAACGCCTGCTCGAATCGAAGCCCGAGTGGCTCGGCCGCTTCAGCTTCATCCAGCTCGCCGCGCCCACCCGCACGCGCATCGACGAATACCAGAACCATGAAGCCCAGGTGCGGGCGCTGGCGACGCGCATCAACGAACGCTTCGGCCGTGGCGGCCGCGATGCGCCGCCGCCCATCATCCTGAAGATCGGGCACCACGAGCCGCGCGAGGTGTACGAGTATTACCGCGCCGGGGAATTCTGCTTCGCCAGCAGCCTGCACGACGGCATGAACCTGGTGGCCAAGGAATTCGTCGCCGCGCGCGATGACGAGCGCGGCGTGCTGATCCTGTCGCAGTTTACGGGCGCCGCCCGTGAACTGCCCGAGGCGCTGATCGTGAATCCGTACGACGCCGACCAGTGCGCCGCCGCCCTGCATCTGGCGCTGACCATGCCGCCCGCCGAGCAGCGCGACCGCATGCGCCTGATGCGCGACCTGGTGCGCGAATTCAACGTCTACCGCTGGGCCGGCCGCATGCTGCTCGATGCCGCCACCATGCGCCGCCGCAATCGCCTGCTGGAAGGACCGGCGGCAGGCGGCTTTCCCGTTTAGGAACGACGACCATGACCACGATGGAACACGACCGCCTCCCGCCCGCACCCAGCACCGACTGGGCCTATTTCCTCGACGTCGACGGCACGCTGCTGGAGATCGCCGAGAACCCGAATGCCGTGCGCGTCGAGCAGGCCCTGCTCCAGTTGCTGGAGCGCCTGTATCGCGCCAGCGGCGCCGTGGCGTTGATCAGCGGCCGGGCCATTTCCGACCTCGACCGGCGCATCGCCAACCGCCTGCCGCGCTCCGGCCAGCACGGCCTGGAGCGGCGGGACGGCGGCGGCCGGCTCTGGCTGCACGCCACGCCCTCCGCGGCAAAGGACCGCATCCGCATTGCGCTGGGCCCCATGCTGGAACGCTACCCCGGCCTGCTGCTGGAGGACAAGGGACTGACGCTGGCGCTGCATTATCGCCAGGAGCCCGCACTGGAGGAGCAGGTCAACGAGTTGATGGCCAGGCTGATCGCCGAGGCCGGCGGCAGCCTGGTGCTACAGAAGGGCAAGTGCGTGGCGGAAGCCAAGCCGGCCAATTTCGACAAGGGCACCGCCATCGAGGAGTTCCTCGCCGAAGCGCCGTTCAAGGGCCGCCTGCCGGTGTTCATCGGCGACGACCTCAACGACGAGCACGGCTTTGCGGTGATCAACCGTGCCGGCGGCATCTCGATCAAGGTCGGCCCGGAGCCGACCTGCGCGCGCTACCGGTTGCCCGATGTCGAGGCCGTGCGCAGCTGGCTGGCCAGCGCGCTCGACGGCTAGGCCGATGGCGGGACTGCCCGACCTCGCACTGATCGGCAACGGCACGATCGGCGCACTGGTCGATGGCATGGGCCGCATCGTCTGGGCCTGCTTCCCCCGCTTCGACGGTACCCCGGTCTTCGATGCGCTGCTGCGCGATGATGGCGGCGGCGCCTTCGCCATCGAGATCGCCGACTTCGAGCGCGCCGAGCAGCACTACCTGCCCGAAACCGCCATCCTGGTCACGCGACTCTACGACCGGCACGGCGGTGGCGTCGAGATCGCCGACTTCGCGCCGCACTTCGTTGTGGACGGGCAGATGTTCCGCCCCGCCGCGCTGGCGCGACGCCTGACCCCTATTGGCGTGTCACCACGGCTGACTTTCCGCTGCCAGCCATCAACCACGCTACAAGTGGTTCCCGACCAAGCGCCTGCCACGCTCGACCGCCCCCTCACCGTCGTCTGCGGATTGGCGGCCGTCGATACGCGCGACGCCGACGGTTGGCTCGATGCCACCGCCAACGGGTGGCGCGAATGGGTGCGCGGCCTGACACTGCCGGAGGAATGGCGCGACGCCGTGGTGCGCGCTGCCATCACGCTCAAGCTCAACCAGAGCGACGACACCGGTGCGATCGTCGCCGCCATGACCACCTCGCTGCCCGAGGCAGCCGACAGCGGCCGCAACTGGGACTACCGCTACTGCTGGCTGCGCGACAGCTACTTCGTCGTCGACGCGCTGAACCGGCTCGGCGCTACCGAAGTCGGCCAGCACTATGTCGACTTCCTGCTTCAGGTCACCACCCACCTGCCCGGGGACCGGTTGCAGCCGCTGTTCGGCATCGATGGTCGAAGGGAGATCGAGGAACGCATCGACCCGGTCCTGCCCGGCTTCCAGGGCATGGGGCCGGTCCGCATCGGTAACGCGGCGTACCGGCAGGTCCAGCACGACAGCTACGGATCGGCGATCCTGGCCG
>JAEHDA010000364.1 GCA_016880655.1 Rhodocyclaceae bacterium | reverse complement strand
TGCGGAGGTATTTCAGCAGGGCTTCGGCGGCGGGCCGGCCCTTGCCCTTCTCCAGCAGCACGGCATCCTGGCGGATGGGCTGGTGGAGGTGCGCGGGCACGATCCAGGCCGATCCGGAGCCGATCCTGCCGGCCATCATCACTTGCGAGAGCGCGACGAAGCCGAGCTCGGCATTGCCGGTGGCGACGAACTGGTGCGCCTGGGCGATGTTTTCGGCCTGGACGAGCTTCGCCTGCACGGCGTCGACGAGCTTGAGCGCGGTGAGCGTTTCGACTGCCGCCGCGCCGTAGGGCGCGAGCTTGGGATTGGCGATGGCCAGGTGCCTGAATGCGCCGCCCTTCAGCGTTCGCGCATCCACCGGGCCGGGGCCGGCCGACCAGAGCACGAGGCGGCCGGTGGCGTAGGTGAACCCGGTGCCGGCGACGGCGGCTCCCTCCGTCACCAGCCTGGCCGGCGTGGCGTCGTCGGCGGCGAGCAGGACTTCGAAGGGCGCGCCGTTCCTGATCTGCGCGTAGAACTTGCCGGTGCCGCCAAAGGCGAGCTGCGCCTTGTGGCCGGTGTCCGTCTCGAAGGCGGCGGCGATCTGCTTCATCGGCGCGGTGAAGTTGGAGGCGACGGCGACCTGCACCTCGTCGGCGCCGGCCGGGGCGGCGAACAGGGCGGCGATGAACAGGGTTGCGTGTTTCATGGTCTTTCAGTCAGTGGCGGCAGCGGCGCACGTTACGAAGGCGCGGCGGCCGGTCGTGGTCGTGCGCCGGTCAACCAAACCGGTGCGCCGCTCATTAATGGGCCAGAGGATGGCATACTATCGCCCGGCCATCAGCTGAAAGTTGTTTTGCGGAGCGAAGAACCGATCCTCAATGGATCATCATCAACCAAGGAGTTAACATGACTGATTGCACCAACAAGACCCGTCGTACCTTCCTGAAGATCGGCGGCATGGCCGTGGCCATGATTCCCGTCGCGGCCTTTGCCGCCAAGAACGACGCCATGCGTACCGCCATGAAGTACACGGACACTGCTGCGGACCCCGCCAAGAAGTGCTCCACCTGCATGCACTTCGTGCCCGGCAAGACCCCTGCCGATCGCGGCGGCTGCAAGCTGTTCCCCGGCGATACCGAAGTGGCGCCGAACGGCACCTGTACCGCCTGGGCCAAGAAGCCCTAATTCCGGGTCACCGGAAGGCGCAACGGGGACCGGTCGCGAGGCCGGTCCCCGTTGTCATTTTGGCCCGACGCACGCATGCTTGAGCCCACGATTCTCGCCAGTGCCCGCGACCTTGCCGAGGCCGAATGGCAGCAACTGGCGACGGACGGCGATCCCTTCGTCAGCCGCGTCTTTCTCGGCGCTGCCGAGCAGTGCAGCACCGCGCACGGCCCACAAGGCTGGCGGCCGATGCATGTCGCGTTGCGGGACGGCGAAGGGCGCATCGCTGGCCTCCTGCCCATGTATGAGCGGGACCACTGGTACGGCGATTTCGCCATGGACTACGCCTGGGAGCCGGCCTGGCGGCAGGCGGGACTCGGCTATTTCCCCAAGGCTGTCACGGGGGTGCCATTCACGCCGTCGCCAGGGCCGCGGCTGCTGGTGGCGAACGACGCTGGCCCCGAGGTTGCCGCGGCACTGATCGCCGCCGCCATCGACCTCACCGTCGAAGCGGGCGCCTCCAACTGGCAATGCCTGTTCGTGCGCGAGCGCGACCGTATGGCACTCCAGTCGGCCGGGCTGCTCATGCGGCGCGGCGTGCAATTCCACTGGGCCAATCACGGCTACCGGGATTTCGCCGACTTCCTCGCCAGCTTCACCGCCGAGAAGCGCAAGAAGATGAAGCGCGAACGGCGCGCGGTGGCCGATGCCGGCCTGCGCATCGAGGTGCGCCATGGCGACGAGATCGGCGACTCGCTCTGGCCGGCCATCCATCGCCACTATCGCAGCACCTTCGAGCGGCTGGGAGGCATCGCCGCGTTCTCGCTCGAATTCTTCCGCAGCGTTGGCGCCGCGCTCGGGAAGCGCATGGTGGTGTTTTGCGCTTTCGACAATGATCTGCCGGTCGCTTCGGCGATCTGCTACCGCGACGAAGCGACGCTCTATGGCCGCCATTGGGGTACCGACATCGACTGTCCCGGCCTGCATTTCGAACTGTGCTACCACGCGGGCATCGAGTACGCCATCGACCGCCGCTTGCAACGCTTTGAGCCCGGCGCGCAGGGCGAGCACAAGGTTGCGCGCGGCTTCGAACCGGTGTCGACGTGGTCCGGGTTCTGGGTCGCCGATCCGCGCCTGCGCGAGGCGGTGGCGCGCTACCTGGCGCG